>NZ_JANSIB010000048.1:0-18669 GCF_047461895.1 Synechococcus sp. R55.8
GGCGCTATCCATCCCCACCCTACAGAGGGTGGGGAATTCCGCGCGTTTTGTTAAATTATGTATCCTTTATGAGAATGTTCGCTCTGACACTGAAATGGCTCCCTTCCAAGCCGCAAAGCCGCGATTGAGGCTGACATCTTTCTTCACGTTGTAAAGCTAGGTCAAGAAACGTTCTCTTTTGTAAAAAACTGCCGCTACGAAAGATAGGGAGCATTGGCCGGGATCCCAGATGGGAAACAGATTGAAAACCGATCTAAGCCTTTTTGCGCGAGGTAAAGCCGATTTACATTTTTTGATTTCATCGCTTCTTGCCTTCGCGGTAGAAAAAGACTGGAAACAAGGCGAGCCAGCTTCTTCTCGTCTGCCAGTTGAGGTTGCCAGCAGCGGCTGAGGCTTCTTGTCCAAGTCCGATCCCGTAGATGGTGGCCTGGCTCTGGGGGCGAGCTTCGCTTGCTCATCTTGGTTCTATCGGCTTCGATCCCGTCGGCGGTTCTGTGAGTTAAACAGCACCTCTCGGCACTGGGGATCCAAGCGGTGTTGCATTCCTGGCCGGCAGGTGCTCTCTTGTCCGCTGCAGGGAATGTGGATTCATAACCTCTTTTACTTTCGCTAGGGAGATTCAAAACCATGAACGATGTATTTGGCAAAGTTGTTGCCCAAGCTGACTCCAAAGGCGCTTTTTTGGGAGAGAACGAGTTTGCCGCTCTCCAGCAGGTAATTGCTGAGGGGAACAAGCGTTTGGATGCTGTGAACCGCCTCACCAGCAATGCCTCCAAGATCGTGACCGATGCCATCCGTCAGTTGTTTGCCGAGGAGCCCAATTTGAACGCTCCCGGTGGCCCTGCCTACCCCAGTCGTAACGTAGCCGCCTGTATGCGGGACATGGACATTATTCTCCGCTACATCACCTACGCAGTGGCAGCCGGAGATGCCAGTGTGCTGAACGAGCGCTGCCTGAACGGCCTGCGGGAAACCTATCAAGCCTTGGGCACCCCCGGCAGCTCAGTGGCCAACGGTATCCAAAAGATGAAAAAGGCTGCGGTGGCGGTGGTAAACGACCCCAACGGCATCACCCGGGGTGACTGCAGCGCTCTGATTGCCGAAATCGAATCCTACTTCGATCGCGCTGCTGCCGCTGTGGTTTGATCCCTTGTGGACTGAAGTTTCTGTTGTGTCCGGATCCAGTTGTGAAGACCTCTCTGGGATCTAAGACAACTCGGGTTGGCAGGGGATCCCTGGAAAAGTAACCTGTTTTGCAGCGATTTTGCAGTTGAGACTTTGAATCTTTTGCTTTGTTTTTTGCATTGAGCTTGAGTTAAGTAAAGGAGCGTTTTGAATCATGCAAACCCCAATTGTTGACGCCATCGCCACTGCCGACAGCCAAGGGCGCTACCTGAGCAACAGCGAATTGCAGGCCATCAATGGCCGTTTTCAGCGGGCTGCCGCCAGCATGGAAGCCGCCCGAGTTCTGAGCAGCCGTGCCGACGAGCTGGTGCGCGGTGCCACCGAAGCGGTTTACGCCAAGTTCCCCTACACCACCCAACCCGGTGGGCAGTGCCACACCCAAGCCGGCAAAGACAAGTGCGCCCGCGACGTGCGCCACTACCTGCGCTACATCACCTACTGCTTGGTAGCCGGTGGCACCGGTCCTCTGGACGAGTATCAGTTGGCCGGGATCCGCGAGATCAACGCCGCTTTTGAACTCTCCCCCAGTTGGTTCATCGAAGCCCTGCGCTACATCAAAGCCAACCACGGCCTGACCGGGCAAGCGGCCACCGAAGCCAACACCTACATCGACTACGCCATCAACGCGCTCAGCTAAACCCTTGGCTTGGGATCCCTCTAAAAGGGCGACGCCGGCTAGCCAGTTGGCTCATCCCATAAACCAGGGGGGATGGCGAGGGAAGGTTGTTGAGGGCAACGGTGGTGAGCCTGCTACGTTGCGGAGAGATACGTTTGACCACGTGGGTTTGCGGATCAGTCTCCCCAATAGGAAGGCGCCACTGTTGCTCTTCTGCAGCTTGGGGCTGCCGATTTTTGATTTCTAATTTTAGTTTTCGATTTCTACAGTCGTTTCAGGCTAGGGTGAGACGCCTGGGCTATTGATCGCGCCAGCGGGACGGAGTCCTTGAAAAGCCTTTTGGCCCCCTGCATTATTGCTCCGCAACGCCGACGCGACGACGCAACCAACACTTTAGGTGTGGGTGCAATGTCCTAGCTTGAATCGAAATGACCCTAAACGCAAGCTTGTTCTCAATCTGTGTCCATTCAGTTCAATCGGGGGAATTAGCATGAGTGCAATTACAGCGGCAAGCCGGATGGGGATCCGGGGCATTACGGAGACCACCCCACTGGAGTTGCGCCCCAACGCCAGCCAGGATCAGCTCAATGCGGTGCTGCGGGCCATCTACCGTCAGGTGCTGGGCAACGACCATTTGTTTGGGGCCGATAGGAAGGAGCTAGCCAGTGCGGAATCGCTGCTGCGCCAGGGCAGCCTGACGGTGCGGGAGTTTGTGCGATTGATCGCCAAGTCCGAAGCCTACAAAAAGCGGTTTTTCTACCCCAACTCGCAAACCCGGGCCATCGAGCTCAATTTCAAGCATCTGCTGGGACGCGCTCCCACCAGCCCCAAAGACATCGCCCGCCATTTGGACATCTACCAATCTGGCGGCCACAGCGCGGAGATCGATTCCTACATCGACAGCCCAGAATACCTAGAAGCTTTTGGAGACAACATCGTCCCCTACCCGCGTGGGTTTGAATACCGCAAGGCTCATTCCACCCGCGACTTTACCAATCTCTTCGCTCTCTACGGGGGCTACGCCAACAACGATCGCTCCCAAGGGCCCAGACCCCGTCTGATGATGCCTTTGGCCACCGGGTTTACCCCGGCCATTCGCCGCATTGGGGTGCGGGGCCTGCTGCCGCCCAGCCCCATTTCCAAACACCTGGGGCCGCCAACGGGCCAGTCGGATCGCATGTTCTGTGTGGAAGTGACCCGACTGCTGAATCCGCCTTCGGCGCTGGCCACTTCCAGCCGAGTGCGCAAATCCAACCAGCAGATTTTCGTCTCTGCCGATCAACTGTCGGCAACAATGCAGCGGTTGCTCAAATCGGGCGCCAAGATCGTCAGTGTCCGCAGCGCTTGATCCCTTCTCGGTGTCCTCTCCGTTGTTGATTCCATGACCACTGCTGTTCCTCTGGATCCCAATCCGTCGGTGGATCTCACCCCGGCTGGACAAATCGCCAAGCTGCGCCACGGGGATCCAGGGGAACGCTACTATGCGGCTTGGTGGCTGGGGCGCATGCGCATTGCCGAAGGGATCCCTGCCCTGATCGAGGCCCTGGCCGATGAAACGGATCGCACCGCTCAAGGGGGATATCCGCTGCGGCGCAACGCTGCTCGTGCTTTGGGTAAACTGGGATCCCTCGCCGGGATCCCTCCCCTGAAGGCGGCTTTGTCTTGCTCCGATGGCCAAGTGGTGGCAGCGGCTGCCCAGGCGCTGGTTGAGATTGCCTTTGCCAACAACCTCCATAGGGATCCCGACGAAGTGGAAAAGCTGGGATCCGCTTTGCTAGAAGGGCTGCGCCGTGTGGAGCGAGGACTGCAAACAGAAGCCCAAGCCGCCCTAGAGGCCATTATCGAGGCTCTTGGACAACTGCAAGTGACCGCTGCTCTGGAGCCAATCTGTCCCTACCTAGAGCACACTTCCATCCGTTTGCAATGTGCGGCGGCACGGGCCTGCTATCGTCTCACTGGGGATCCGACTTTTGCTCAGCGCCTGCTGTCGGTGTTGAATCACCACAACATCCATCTGCGGCGGGCTGCCCTTTTGGATTTGGGGGCCAGTGGCTATTTGCCGGCAGCACAAGCCATTGCGGTGGCGGCGGTGGAGGTCAACCTGAAGCTCCTCGCCCTCAAACAGTTGGTGGAGATCAACCTGGAACAACATCAAAGGATCCCCGGTGCTGAGCTGCAGCAGGTGCTGCGGCTGATCGACGAGCTGCTGTGAGCGGTGGTGCTTCTGGGCCCTTGCTGTTCACATTAGCGGGACGGAGTCCTTTGCAACTGACCTATCAAGGCATTGCCCATGAGTTTGTGCATCCCTCTGCAGCGATTCAAAGCCGTCAGAATCTGTCCGCTCGGCACCAGGGTTGGGCTCCGTGGCTGTAGCACTGCCTCAGTCTTTTGCCTTCCCGTATCGAGGTGCCGCCCTCAGTTTTGGAGCAAGGGCAACAGCAAGGATCCCTGAGGTGCAAGGGATCCCCTCAAGTTTCCTCTCGGAAGCACTTCATGACCTTGGTCGAGGAAACCCAAAGGACGCCGTCCCGCTGACGCGACCGGGGGGATGAGCATCTGTTGCAGCAACTGGAACAGGAACGGCAACTGTTGGCCTGACAAGCTCGCTGCCTGCCCAAGGGATCCAGCTAATGCCCGACAATTGCCCAGAAGGGTTCGATATTCCCGATAATGGGAAGCGGCTCCTGGGATTCAAAGAGGGATCCGGGATCAGTTTGTTGTTGAGGCAGTGGTTGGGGTGCAGGACACAAGGTAATGGAGGAGTCTGCCACTCAGGAAGAGATCCCTGGGGGATCTCCTTCAGCAGGGCCATCCCGTTCGTTGATGTCGGTGGCGGGCTTGGTGGCCGGGGCGACCTTGCTCAGTAAGGGCATAGGCTTTATTCGCCAAGCTTTGATTGCAGCAGTGTATGGCTCGGGGCCGGAGTACAGCGCCTTCGGGGTAGCCTACATCCTGCCCGGTTTTCTGTTGATTCTGCTGGGAGGGATCAACGGCCCTTTTCACAGCGCCATCGTCAGTGTCCTCAGAAAGCAGCGGGATCGGGACAGGGAGGATGCGGCTGCCTGGCTGGAATCCATTTCCACCTTGGTAGGCTGCCTGCTCCTGCTGGTCAGCTTGGGCCTTTGGTGGGGAGCGGACTGGGTGGTGCGCCTGAATGCGCCGGGAGCCAGCCCCGAAGTCCATGCTCTGGCCGCTGCGCAACTGCGGATCATGGCCCCTTTGGCCTTGCTCTCGGGGTGGATTGGCATCGGCTTTGGAGCGCTGAATGCTGCCGAACACTACGCCTTGCCTGCCCTTAGCCCGCTGATCTCCAGCTTGGCGGTGATCGGGATCCTGGTCACGCTGGGATGGACGGGGATCCCAACTTTGCTGGCCTGGGGCGTGCTCATCGGGGCCATTGCCCAATGGTTGGCCCAAGTTCCGCTCCAGATGCGGTTAGGGCTGGGGCGACCGCGCCTGCGCTTTGAGTGGGGATCCCCGCAGGTACGGGCGGTGGGCTTGCTGATGTTGCCGGCGGTGATCTCCTCCGGGATGATCCACATCAATGTTTATGTGGATCTGTTTTTTGCCTCTTTCGTACCTGGGGATCGCACCATCGGCAACTTGGGATATGCCCAGCTTCTGGTACAAACGCCGCTGGGGATCCTCTCCAACATGGTGCTGGTGCCCTTGATGCCTCTCTATGCCCAGTTGGCAGGGGATGGATCCCGTTGGCCGGAGCTGCGCCAGCGTATCCGCCAAGGGCTGATGCTTACGGCAATTGTGACCCTGCCCCTGTCGATGCTGTTGGTGGCTTTGGCCGAGCCCATTGTCCAAGTGGCCTACCAGCGGGGGCGCTTTACGCCGGAGGTGACACAAGAGGTGGCAGCCCTGCTCATGGCCTATGGTCTGGGGATGACCGGTTACCTGCTGCGGGATGTGCTGGTGCGGATCTTCTATGCCCTGGAGGATGGGGCTACGCCTCTGCGCATCAGCAGCATGGCCATTGGCCTGAATGCCCTACTGGACTTTCTATTTTTGCAGGCTTTTGGAGCGCCGGGCATTGCCCTGGCCACGGCGGGGGTTAATCTGGTGGCGCTGATCGGTTTGGGAATCCGGCTGCACCGGCACCTGCCGGGGATCCCTTGGCGGGAGATGGGACAAGCCCTGCTGCCGTTGCTGGGGATCACCGTCTTGGCCGGGGGGCTCAGCCATTGGCTGTGGACCCAACTGCGCTCCTACGAGATTGTGGGGTCTCCCCTGCTCACCGCCATCATTTGGGCCGGGCTGGCCGCGGGTTTAGGTCTAAGCTTGTTCGCCGCCGGAGCTCTCTACCTGCGGATCCCAGAAGTGGAGTGGGTAGCAGCCCAACTGCGGAAACGGGTAGGACGCCGGGGGAGCAAGTTGGCAAGCCGGAACTAGCTGATGGCTTCCAGGTAATCCCGCACCCGGTTGCGCCGCTTCGGCTGACGCAGCTTCTGCAGGGCTTTGGCCTCAATTTGCCGCACCCGCTCTCGCGACAGATCCAAGGCGCGACCGATTTCCGCCAGCGAATAGGTGCGCCCATCCCCCAAGCCGAAACGCATGCGGATCACATCCCGCTCGCGGCTGGTGAGATCCGAGAGCAACTGCTGTAGATCGCGATGCAGGGCTTCCCGCATCATGGTCTCTTCTGGAGAAATGTCGTCGGTTTCCAGCAGATCCCCCAGTTCGGTGTCCTTGTCTTTGCCCACCTTGGTTTCTAGAGATACAGAGCGCGGCACCCGCACCAACAGTTCCCGCACCTGGGGCGGGGTCATCTCCAGCTCGGAGGCGATGTCTTCGATGGTGGGAGTACGGCCCTTTTCCTGGGAGAGCTTGCGCTGCGCTTTTTTGATCTTGTTCAGCTTCTCGGTGATGTGGACGGGCAGGCGAATGGTACGGCTTTGGGTGGCAATGGCGCGGGTAATGCCCTGCCGGATCCACCAGTAGGCGTAGGTGCTGAAGCGGTAGCCCTTTTTCGGGTCGAACTTTTCCACCGCTCGCTCCAGGCCCAGCGTACCCTCTTGGATCAGATCCAACAGCTCCAAGCCGCGGTTTTGGTACTTTTTCGCCACCGACACCACCAGGCGCAGGTTGGCCTTGATCATGTGTTCTTTGGCACGCTTGCCAATCCGCTGAATCTGCTGCAGCTTTTCAGGGGTCAGTTGCGCCCACTCGGGGTACTGGTTGGCCTTGGCCACCCATTCCGCAAGAGTGGGATCCCGTCCCAACTCTTTCTGCAGGCGCAGGCGCAAATCCAAGAGCTTCATGTAGTCTTGGACTTTTTGGGCCAGGGCCACCTCTTCATCGCGCCCCAAAAGAGGAACACGACCAATCTCCTGTAAATAGAGGCGCACCAGATCAGTGGAGCGGCGGGTCGGCTCCTCTTCCAGAAACTCGCCATCGGCCAGATCCACCTCTGCTTCTTCGGCAGCCTCGAGGAGATCGGCGGGGCCATCCAACAAAATGTCGTTGAGTTCAGGTTCGTAGTTAGACATGTAGGGTGTTGCTGATGTAGCGACAGGGGTAGGCAGTTCAGTGGGCTGAGAGAGGAATGGTCAGTGATGTGGAGCAAGTTAAGCTTAAGTGTTCCCCAACGGTAACTTCGCGCCTGCTCAACGCCTTACAGCAGTCAGAGGAAATCATACATTGACCTCTTCCTCAACCGGACCTCCTGCCCATGCCCCATAGGGAAAGGCTGAAGTAGCAGCGGAGGGGTCACACGGAGAGCGTGAGCCCCTTATCATAACTTAATTATAGTTGCATTTCTCAGCCCAGAGACATGAGATCCAGCGTAGGATCCCCCCAGTTCAACCGTCACCGCCACTGCGAAAAAGCGTATTGTCCTCAGGGTAAACCCGGCAGGTCGTCCTTGGGGGAAGTAACCCATCCATCCTAGAGGGTCTAAACTTCAAAGGTAGCGTGTAAATTGCTTTGCCTATTCCAATCTATTCGATTCTATTCGATGAACTGTTCCTATTCACCTATCCCACCCAGCTGTGGGGGAGCCAGACTCCCCGAACAGGTCAACCCCCTTCCTCTGGGCGGACTGGGCTCTGCTCAGGCACTTGGGTTGGCCATAGCCCCGCTGACGGGGGAAAAGGTTTCAACCTTGGCGTTGACGACTCTATTGGCCATCGGTCTATTCTTTTTTCTGCGAGCTGCGGGCAAGGATCGCGTGGAGAGTCGCCTCTACTTTAGCAGTCGCAGCCTGGAAGAAATGGGATCCGCTCTGCGAGAGCACTTGGAAGGGCGCGGCTATCGTCTCCAGTCCGCCGATGCCGAGGGGATCGCCACCTTTGCAGGGCAGGGTCAGGCTAGCGTGGGGCTGGCCCTTTTTTTGACGGGGCTGGCGGGGACGGGACTGGCCTGTTTGGCCTTGGTGCTGCAGACCCTTGAGCCGGGGTGGGGAGCTTGGCCCTGGATGGTGGTGCTGGCTTCTCCTTGGGCGGGTTGGTACTACCGGCAGCGCAACCAACGCCCGGAACAAATCCGCCTGAAACTGCAGGAAGCCGACGAGGACTCTGTCCCGCTCTCGTCCTGGGAACGAACGCCAACGGCTTCTGGATCCCACCTGTGGGTGGAGGGGCATCGGGATGAGCTGGATGGGCTGGCTGCAGCCCTGGGGTTGCAAGAACGGGATCTGGATTAGGGGTAGGGGAGTCTAAGGCCAATCGGGAGAGAGAGGTGCTGGGATCAAAGACAGTTGATCCCCAACGGCGGAATCGGGGCTGCGATTGGGAGCGGGCTCTTTTTTGCAGTTCTTCTGGGCAGGTTGGCTTTTTCCTTGGTTGCGCAGGCCCAGGCCGATGCGGCTGTGTTTTTCCACTAGGGCCAGCACCTGTTTGGCCCGCTCGATCACCGGCTGGGGCAGGCCGGCCATGCGTCCCACCTCGATGCCATAGGAGCGATCTGCCCCCCCAGGCTGTACCTGGTGCAAGAAGATGATGCGATCTTGCAATTCCTTGACCACCACCTGAAAGTTGGCCACGTTGGGCAGCAAGGTCTCCAGTTGGTTGAGCTCGTGGTAGTGGGTGGCAAAGACCGTACGGGCGCGCACCTGAGTGGCCAGGTATTCCGCCACCGCCCAGGCAATGGAAAGGCCATCGAAGGTAGCGGTGCCGCGGCCAATCTCGTCCAAAAGCACCAGGGATCGCTCGCCGGCGTGGTTGAGGATGTTGGCGGTCTCGTTCATTTCCACCATGAAGGTGGACTGGCCGGTAGCCAGATCGTCCACAGCGCCAATGCGGGTAAATACGCGGTCGCAGAGGCCCAACTCTGCCCGCCGCGCGGGGACAAAGCTGCCCATCTGGGCCAGGATTTGGATGAGCCCAATTTGCCGCAGGTAGGTAGACTTGCCGGACATGTTGGGGCCGGTGAGGACGATGAGATCCGGGCCGTGGGGGGATCCCAGTTGCACCGAATTGGGCACGAAGAGGCCCTGGGGCAGGGATTTTTCCACCACCGGGTGGCGACCCTCCTCGAGCATGAGCCGGCGGTCTGTTGTGAGGAGGGGACGGGTGTAGCCCTGCTGCACGGCCACTTCCGCCAGGCCAAACAGGGCATCGACAGCAGCCAGGGTCTGGGCCACTTGGCGAATGGCCTCGGTCTGGGATCCCGCCTGCTGGCGCAGCTGCACAAACAGCTCGTATTCCTGCTGGTTGATGTCGGTCTGGGCGGTGAGAATGCGGGCCTCTTTTTCTTTCAGCTCAGGGGTAATGAACCGCTCTTCGTTGGTCAGGGTTTGCTTGCGGATGTACTCTTTGGGCACCTGGTGGGCCTTGGCGCGGCTGATGCTGAGGTAATAGCCGAAGGCCTTGTTGAAGCCCACTTTGAGGGTGGGGATGCCGGTGCGGTCGCGCTCGCTTTTTTCCAACTGGGCAATCCACTGGCGGTCTTGCTCCACCTGTTGCCGCAGCCTGTCCAGCTCCGGATCCACCCCGGGCCGGATCAGACCCCCTTCGGTAAGGATGGGCGGGGGCGAGGGCAAGAGGGTGTGCTCAATGCGGCGGCCCAGATCCACCAGGGCGGGATCCACTTGCTGTAGGCTCTGCAGGAGGGGGGTTTTGGCCTCAGCCACTAGCTCGGCCAGTTGGGGCAGTTTGCCCAAGGAGGATCCCAGGGCCACCATCTCGCGCGGGTTGGCGGTGCCCGATCCGACGCGGTTGGCCAGCCGCTCCAGGTCGTACAGAGAGTCCAGAAGGGATCCCAGGCGGGCCCGCAGAGAAGGGTTTTCCAAAAGCTCTTGGATGGTGTCTTGGCGAAGGCGGATTTGCTCCGAATCCCGCAAAGGCTGCATTAGCCAGCGCCGCAAAGTGCGCCCCCCCATGGCTGTACGGCTGTGATCCAGCACCCAGAGCAGGGATCCGACAAAGGATCCCTCGCGGATGGTCTGGGTCAGCTCCAAGTTGCGGCGGGTTTGGGGATCCAAGATGAGGTAATCCGTCAACTGATAGGTGCGAGGGGGACGCAGGAGCGGATGGCCCCCCTGAGGAGAGGGCTGCACTAGGTTCTTTTGCGTCTCCTCCAAATAGTGCAACAGCCCCCCCGCCGCTCGAATAGCTAGGGGCAGCCCCTCGCAGCCCAATCCCTCCAGAGAGCGCAGGCCGTAGGTTTGCATTAGGTTCTCCCGCGCCACCGCCAACTCGAAAGGCTCCGCTGGGCGCAGCGTATAGGCGTACTGGCCGGGTAGCCCCAAAGGCCCTTGGGGATCCCCGGGCCGCAGTAGACCCAGGCCCAGTCCCTCCTCGGTGGGCAGCAAAACCTCTGCCGGCTGCAGCCGGGCCAGTTCCTGCTCCAGTTGCTCTTGCCCCTCGCTTTGACACACCCAGAACTCGCTGGTGGAGATATCCGCATAGGCTAGGCCCCAGCGGCAGGGAGCCTGCTTCGATCCTTTGAGCCGCACGACGGCTGCCAGGTAGTTGTTTTGCCGCGCCTGCAGCAGCTCCTCTTCGAGGACGGTGCCAGGGGTGATCACCCGCGTCACTTCCCGCCGCACCAAGCCCTTGGCCTGATCTGCCGGCTCCATCTGGTCGCAGACGGCCAGGGCATAGCCTTTGGCCACCAACTGGGCGGCATAGCGGTCAAAGGCGTGGTAAGGGATCCCGCACATGGGTACCCGCCCTATGGCCCCTGCTTCTCGCCCGGTGAGCACCAGCTCCAGCTCCCGCGACACCACTTGCGCATCCTGGAAAAACATCTCGTAGAAATCCCCCAGGCGGTAGAGCAGAATGGCGTGCGGGTATTGCCGCTTCAGCTCTACGTAGTGCTGCATCATGGGGGTGAGGAGGGTGGGATCCACCTCCAGGGCATTCCAAGTATGCTCGGCGGGAGAAGTCATGGCATCAAAACGTTTGCAAGCAATGGGCTCAAGGTTGAGAGCCTGGCCAAACCGGACCGATCAGCTTGGGCCATTCTAGATCTAGATGAAGTATGAGACATTTCCCCAGCCCTCCTCCTCTGGGGAGAGGGAAGCTAGGTAATTGCCATTTCGCAGTTGGTTGAAATGACCTCGCCCAGGGTAGTCGGATCCCCCCTGAGGTAAGGCCGAGTGGCTTGGCAAAGGATTCGTTCCTCCTTCACCCGTGCCCTCGGCTGTTCTCTGCCGATTTTGGTGCTCCTCACCCCCCTGGTGCTGGGATCCCCGGCGCAAGCTCAGCGGGGCAGCGGAGCTGGGTTTCATGGGCCGCCCTGGCCGTTCCTTCTTCGAGGCCCCTTTCCGGGCTCAGGAGTACCTCAGCCGGCTGCAAGCGGAGATGGCCTTCGCCAACATCAACTCCGGCAGCGTCTCTGACCTGCAGAATCAAGTGCAGAACCTGTTGGGCAACGTGAGTACGGATCCCGGCAGCTACACCTTCGCCGACTACAGTCGCAGCAAAGCTGCCCGCTACTCTGCCCGCGCAGCCCTCCATCTGTTGGCGGCTGAGCGCCTCGGAGGGGTGGCTGCCCTGAGTAGGCGCTGATCTGGCCTACCCTGAACTGAGGGGATAGAAGGGATCCCTGCTGGCTGAGTTTCCGGGGTTAACCCCTCTATCTTCTCTGGCCCCTGCTGGAGTTGGGTTAAAGTGAAAGCCCCCAGAGCGGGGGCTGTTCTTCTCGAATACTGACTGATCGCGTCTTTACATCTCCCTTGGTGTACCTGCGTTTCCTGCACCTGTGGCACTTTCGCAACTACCGGGAGCAAGAGATCACCTTTGACGCGCCCAAAACCATCCTGGTGGGGGAGAACGCCCAGGGTAAGACCAACCTGCTGGAAGCGGTGGAGCTGTTGGCCACCTTGCGCTCGCGGCGGGCCAGCCGGGATCGGGAGCTGGTGCATCAAGAAGAACAGCAGGCGCGGATTGCCGCCACGGTTGAACGGCTGGGTGTGGCCCATGAGCTGGTGATGGAGCTGCGCAGCAGCGGCAGGCGATCCCTGAAGGTGGACGGGCAGGTGCTGCGCCGCCAGGCGGACTTTTTGGGACAGGTGAATGCGGTGGTGTTCTCCAGCCTGGATCTGGAGCTGGTGCGGGGCGCTCCGGAGACGCGGCGCCATTGGTTGGACGGGGTGTTGCTGCAACTGGAGCCGGTTTATCTCGGCCTGGTGGAGCAATATCGCCAGATCCTCAGGCAGCGCAACGCCCTTTTGAAGCAGGATCCCAAGGACTCTGTCCCGCTAACGCAAGCGGCTGCTGGCGTTCAGTTCTCGCAGATGGCCTTCTGGGATGCCCAACTGGCCACCACCGGTAGCCGAATTATGCGCCGCCGCGCCCGGCTGCTGCAACGGCTGGAGCCTTTGGCTGCTCACTGGCACCGGGTCATTAGCGGTGGACGGGAAACCCTGACCCTTACCTATCGACCCCAAGTGCCCCTGCCGGATCCCCAGGCCAGCCCCGAAGTGATCCAAGCCCAGTTTTTGGCCGAGATCCGCGCCAAAGCCGCCGCCGAACACTCCCTGGGCAGCTCTCTGGTGGGCCCCCATCGGGATGAAGTGGAGCTGTGCATTAACGGAGTTGCCGCCCGCGCCTATGGATCCCAAGGCCAGCAGCGCACTCTGGTTTTGGCTCTGAAATTGGCGGAGCTGGAGCTGATCGAGCAGGTGGTCAGGGATCCGCCCTTGCTGCTGTTGGACGATGTGCTGGCCGAGCTGGATCTGCACCGGCAAAACCAGCTCTTGGAAGCCATTCAGGAGCGCGTGCAAACCTTGGTTACCACCACCCATCTGGGATCCTTTGACGCCGGCTGGCTCAAGGCCGCCCAAATCCTTCAGGTGCAGGGGGGACAGCTTTTTCCCGACAAAACAGGGGGTGGGATCCCGTAGGACAGACCGGAGCTCTGGCGGTAAGGGAAACTCCCTCTGGGAGGGGGGCTGGGGGTGGTCGCGTCAGCGGCGCCGAGCGCTTGAGCTCTACAGCCGAGCGCGATCCAGGCTGCGGTATTGAATCGCTTCGGCAATGTGGGTGGGGGCAATGGCCTCCGCGCCCTCGAGATCGGCGATGGTGCGGGCCACCTTGAGGATGCGGTCGCTCCCCCGCGCAGACAGGCCCAGCTTTTGGATGGCGTTCTCCAAGAGCTTGCGACAGGGATCCGAAAGGGAGCACCACTGCCGCAGGTGGCGGGATTGCATCTGGGCGTTGCAGTGGATCCCAGGCTCGTTTTGAAAGCGCTGCCGCTGCCGTTGTCGTGCCCGCTCCACCCGCCGCTGCACCGCTTGGGAAGATTCGCCGCCCTGGGCGCGGACAATTTCTTCCGGCTTAAGGCGGTTGACCCGCACCTGCAGGTCGATGCGATCCAGCAGCGGGCCGGAGAGCTTGGACCAGTAGCGCTCCCGCTGTTGCGGCGTACAGGTGCAGGGGTGAACGGGATCCCCGTAGAAGCCGCAGGGACAGGGGTTGGTGGAGGCCACCAGGGTGGTTTGGGCGGGAAACTCCAGGGAAACGCGGGCGCGGGAGATGGTAACCTTGCCATCTTCCAGGGGTTGGCGCAGCACCTCCAGCACCTCCCGCCGGAATTCCGTCAGCTCATCCAGGTACAGGATGCCATGGTGGGCCAGCGAGATTTCCCCGGGCTTGGGGTAGGGGCCGCCACCCACCAGCGCCACTGCCGAAGCCGAATGGTGGGGAGCGCGAAAGGGCCGCTGGGTGATCAAGGCGGTTTGTCCACCCAGGTGGAGATTTTGCCGCAACAGGCCGGCTGCCGAGTAGATGCGGGTGATCTCCAACATCTCTTCCCACTGCAACTGGGGCAAAATGCCGGGCAGTCGCCGGGCCAACATGGTTTTGCCCGCCCCAGGGCTGCCCACCAGCAACAGGTTGTGCCCACCTGCCGCCGCTATCTCCAAGGCCCGCCGGGCGTGTTCTTGTCCTTTTACGTCCGCCAAGTCCAGAGGGGATTCCCAATTGGCCGACACCATCTGTTGCGGTTGGATCTGGATCGGCTTAACCCCGTTCGGGTGCTGCAGCCAGTTCACCACCGCCGCCAAGGAAGGCAACCCATACACTTGGATCCCTTGCACCACCGCTCCTTCCGGCCCATTTTCCTGGGGTACCACCAGGCGGCGGATCCCCATCTCGGCAGCGCTGGCGGCAATAGGCAGAACCCCGGCCACCGGGCGTAGGGTGCCGTCTAGGGCCAATTCCCCCACCATCAGGGTGTTGGCCAGCGCTTCCCCCTCGATCACCCCGGAGGCCGCCAAGATCCCGATGGCAATGGGCAGATCGAAGCTGGGGCCCTCTTTGCGCAGATCGGCAGGGGCCAAGTTGACGATGATCCGCCGCTGGGGTAAAGCAAAGCCGGAGTTCTTGATCGCCGCCCGCACTCGCTCTTTGGCCTCCTGAACGGCAGTATCGGGCAGTCCCACCAAGGTGATCTGGGGCAAGCCACCGCCCACATCCACCTCCACCGTAACCTGCACGGCCCGGAGTCCCAGCAGAGCGGCAGCAGTGACTTGGGCAAACAATGCAGTCACCTCCCTCGGATAGTTCTTTTACCCTTTGCACAAGTGGCCGCAGGCCTATTCTGTCCCAACACGTATCCTGGCCGAAATTGGGATCCCCACACTGCCGGCTGCATTTGCCCAAGGAGAATGTCACAATCATCTCAGGTTTTTCCTGCCCCCAAGGAGGCACGTCGGTTTTCGCAGTCGCAGTCTTTAATGAATGCGGGATCCCGGATCCGAGCTTGCCGAATGGCTCAGGCTTGGGTTGGCTGTTGCTGCCGCCTTTGCGCAGCACAGCAGCGGTGAGGCTATGTTCTGACCAGGATGGGAACCCCCAGGGGGGGATAGCAGGGATCCGGATCCCTCTGATCGCAGCCTGCACCTCCAACCCAGATTTCCCCAGCCATTTGCCCTTTGGCAGAGGTCAAAAGGCGGGCACACCCCTCTGCCGACAAGCCAACAGAGGGACGACCCCATCTCTAGGAGGCTGATGCCGGTGGTCTTTCCTGCTGCTGAACCCCCTTTCGAGCGTTTCTCTGGCTCTGGGAAAAAGCGCGCCCTAACCTGGAATGAACTGGAGGAGCAGGTGCAGCAGTTTGCCCAGCGCTACCGGGGGCAGGTGGTCCAGCTCAGCCCGCCAGAGCTGGCGGTGGCGCTGCAGGAGTTGTCGGAGCTGACGCAGGCGCTCGCCCTGGCAGCCCATCTTGCCGAGGGTTGCGAGAGCAGCAGCCTTCCAACAGCGATCCCGGCTGAGGCCGAACCAGAGATGGCCTGGACGAAGGCAGACCCCAGCTGGAGGGATCTGGAGCGGGTCATCTCCCTGCAGAGCCAGCTGTTGTTTTTCCCCCTGGAACTGCAATCCCTGACCGCCGTTCCCCTCGGCGAACCCGCAGCTGAGACGCCGCAGGAGCGAGAGGATCGGCCCTCGGATCCCTTGGCCGCTGCTTGTGCCGAGCCGGAGCTGCGCCCCTTTCGCCAGTTTTTGTGTCGCCTCCTGCAGCAGCGGGGTCACCAACAACCGGAGCCTCTGGAGTGCCTGCTCCACCAACAGTACCCAACAGGAAGGTTAGCTTGGCGGCAGTTGTGGCAAGTGACCCTGAACTCGCCTGCTGCGCTCCCAGAGCACACTCTTGTCCAGCTGCAGAGCTTACAAACTCACGCCAGCGCGGAGATCCGCTGGGTGGCCTACCAGCGGCTAGTCCAACACCTAGAAGCCCATGCCGATCTGGGTGGGTTTATCCTCAGCACCCTGATCCGAGACCACCTGTGGGAGGCCCAATGGCGGGGCTATGACTCTGCTGCCGAGCTGTATCTGGCCCGCCAGGGCCTGACTCAGACCTTTTTGGAGAACCTATTGGAAGGGATCCGCGATCGGTTGGATCTGTTCCAGCGCTATTACCGCCTCAAAAGCCGAAACATGGGACGTTCCATTCGCATCTGCGATCTGCATGCGCCCTGGGGGGATCCCGTTCCACCCCTGACCTCTGCTGAGGCCACCTCTCTAATCTGGGCAGCCCTGCAGGACTTCTGCCCCGAGTGTGCGGCCCAGGCCAAACCCTGGCTGCTAGAAGTCGGCTCGGCAATCGAGGCAGACAAGCCCAATCGCGCAGCGGGCGCAGCCTTTCGCCCCGGCGAAACGGAGTTCTCGCCCAGGTCGCGAGAAACGGGATCCGGCGGGAGCGAGCTCTTGTTGAAGACCCTTGCCACCCTCAGCCGGCGGCTCCGGCCTGAGGATCCCCAAGTTTGGCTGGATCTGGAGGAGATGCAGGGGAGTTCCGCACTGCTGCCGCGAGCGTGGGGGGTGCAGGCTCACACCGTCTTTTTGCAGCAAATACTCCTGGATCACCTGGTTGCCTCAGCAGTGGGATCCCCTCGCATGGGCAGGCCTGCTCTTTACGACCCAGAGGGGCAAACTGCTCCGCAGCGCTGGCGGGAACGCTCCAGCAGCCTCCAGTTGGCCCAGGCCCTGTTGATACACCATTTGGAAGCCCAGTTGCAGGCGGTGTTTTACCAGAGCTTGATCAGTCGGCTGGAGCTGATTCTCTATCGGTCGGGGCTCCCCGAATGGGAAAACGGTGTAACCTACTCCTCCTGGGTGAGCGAAGAGTGGTTGAAGCTGTGTCAGGAGCTGTGCGGAGATGCGGTGGAACTGTTGCCGGAACACCAGTTCTACTGGGTGGGGATGCCGGAGCTGTTTCTCCGCCCCTTCAGTGCCTATCAGGCCAGCCTTGCCAGCCTGGTGGCCTTGGCCTGTCACCGCCGCTATCATGATTCTCCGCGCAACTTTCTGCCCCACTACCTCCGTTGGTTGGCCAGCCCGCCCGGATCCCTGACTTTGGCAGAAACCACCCAGATGCTGCAGGCAAATCTGAGCGACCCAGGGGGAGTGTTGCAGGCGCTGGAGGAGCTGGAGCATTGGATCGAGACGCTAGAAAAGCTGCTGGAAGAGGATCCGGATCGCTGACCCACCCTTGTTCTCTTGGACGTAGGCATGCCCTGCGGCGGGAAGATCCTGCGCCCGACTCCTGCGAACCCACTCCGGCAGCACCAGCCATTAAAGCGCGTCCCTTCCTGAAATGGGCAGGGGGAAAAGGGCAACTGCTCAGCCAATACGAACCCTTTTTCCCTCGCACCTGGAACACCTATCACGAGCCCTTTTTGGGGGGTGGAGCGGTCTTTTTTCATCTGGCCCAAGGGATCCCATCGGGTTCTCGACACTTTGTTTTGTCGGATATCAACCCTGAGCTGGTGAATGTGTATCGCTGCGTGCGGGATCAGGTGGAGGAGATCATTGCCCTGCTCAGCCACCACCAAGCCCACCACAGCCGGGATTATTACTACACCATCCGCGCGGCTCGATTTGAAGATCCGGCGCAACGGGCTGCCCGCCTGCTGTACTTGAACAAAACCTGTTTCAACGGCCTCTACCGGGAGAACTCGCGGGGAGAGTTCAATGTTCCTTTGGGCCGTTACCGCAATCCCCGCATTTGCGACGCGGAGAACCTACGGGCCGTGGCACGAGTTTTACAAGGCGTGGAGATCGCGGTGCAGCCGTTTTGGCAGGTGCTCGAACGAGCCAAACCCGGGGATTTCGTCTATTTGGATCCCCCTTACTATCCCCTTTCTGCCAGCAGCAGCTTCACAGCCTACAGCCGGTTTGCCTTCGGCGAAGCGGAACAGATCCGCCTGCGAGAAGTGTTTGGAACATTGGCCGACCGAGGCGTGCAGGTGCTGCTCTCCAATTCCGATTGCCCCTTTGTGCGGGAACTGTACCGGGATTACCCCATCCAGACCATCTCTGCCAGCCGTGCCATCAGCGCCCAGGGCCACAAACGCGGTCCCATCACCGAGGTCTTGGTGCTGAGCCATCCCAGCCTGGCCACCGCCTGCAGTGGGCCGGAAGAGATCCCGTTTTGCCCCGGAACCATCTAGGGTAATGGATGAGCAGGTCGAGATCCAAGGCGGGATCTCGAGCTTGGACACACTATTGCTCCGCAACGCTGACGCGACGAGACAACGGGAACAACAGCGCATGGATCCACGAGAAATTGAGGCATTGGTACGGGCTGCCCTACCCGGCGCAAGGGTGCAGGTGGAAGACACTGTCGGCGATGGCCATCATTTCCAGGCCATCGTGGTGGCGGAACAATTCCAGGGCTTGCCCCTGATCAAACAGCACCGGCTGGTGAATGAGGCCCTGAAAGCTTACCTGCAGGATGGCCGCCTACATGCTTTAGCCCTGCGCACCTTTACCCCCGCCCAGTGGGAGCAACTCCAGGGGCTGGATTCTGGTTCATCAGCCAATTGAGCCAAGAGGAGCATTCCCAGTCGGGCTGTGCATCGCCTCAACTCCTCTCTCCCTTTGAGAAAGGGGCTGAAGCTGTCGCAAACGGGAATCTTGACATCCTCCCCGGCCTGAAGGCCGGAGATTCCTACCACGCTGCGCATGGAT
>NZ_JANSIB010000049.1:0-12263 GCF_047461895.1 Synechococcus sp. R55.8
TGGGGCATCCCGTTCTTTTCGCGTCAGCGGGACGTAGTCCTTAAAGCGCAGGAAATGTCCTTTTCGCGCTAGCGGCGCGGAGCGCTTTGCGTCAGCATGAGTGCGGGAGTATGTCACAACAGCTCAAGTTGGAATAGAACTGTTTCGTCGCGGTATCCATAGCACCCCTCTCCTTTTGGAAGAAGGGCTGGGAGTGAGGGAGAAAGGCTCAAGTCAAAGGCTGCCAATGGCCCGTTTCAGTTGTACCAGGGCGCGATTGTAGGCGATTACAGCATTGGAAAGGTTGCCACGGGCAGTGGTGAGGGCAGCTTCAGCATTGATCACCTCCGTTTGGGTGCCCACCCCCGCTTGCAGGCGCAGCCGGGCCAAGCGCAGGCTCTCTTCTGCTGAGGCAATTGCCACTTTGGCCGAGTCGATCTGTTCGCGGCTGGAGCTGAGGGTCAGGAAGGCTTCTTCCACCCCCCGCTGGATTTCATTGCGGGTGCCGACGAAGTTGCTCACGGCCACCTGTCCATCGATCTGGGCTTGGCGGGCTTGGGCAGCCGCTTCTCCCCCATCGAACCAAGTCAAGCTGAAATTGGCTCCGACCGAATAGCCAACATCAAAGCTATCGCGGCTGGCGTTGAAATCGTTAACGGCATCGAGGCTGGCGAACAAGCCAATTCGGGGGCCATTGCGGGCTTGTGCCAGGCGCAGGCGGCTTTGGGCCTGCTCCAATTCTCGGCGCCGGCGCTCCAATTCCTGTCGTTGGGCAAAGGCAGCAATGATGGTCTCTTCCAGGCTGAGATCCCACTCCCCCATCGGCTCAATGCGGTCGCTGGCCAACACGTCGGTGGGGCTGGGGAAATTCAGCAGTTCGGCCAGGCGGCGGCGATTCAGTTGTTGGGTGTTTTGAGCCGCCAGCAAGGTTTGTCGATTGTTGGCCAATTCCGTCTCTGCCTGGAGAATCTCAAAGCGGGTACCCAGCCCGACCCGTTCTCGGGCTTGAGCATCCCGCAGGGTGGCTTCGGAACTTTCGACGGCAGCTTGGCTGATGGCAACCCTGGCGTCCGCGCTTTGCAGATCGTAGTAGGCATTGGCCACAGCTTGTTTGACCGTCTGCAGCGTTTGCTCCAGCTGCAGTTGGGCGATGCGCAGCGCTTCTTGGGCCAGCTTCAGGTTTTGCTCCCTAAGGCCACTGTCAAAGGCGGTATACTCCACCCGCACCACACTGGCCGAGAGGGTGTGGGATTCGCGCCTTGGCCCACCACCAGGAGAGGGAGCCTCACTGTACTGGTAGTTGGCACGGCTGGAGAGGGTGGGAGCAAAGGCAGCTTGAGCTAGAGCTACCCCGGCCTCGGCCCGCTCGACAGTCAGTCTGGCCTGCTGCACAGCCGGGTTCTGGGCAACGGCGATCTCCAGAGCTTCTTCCAAAGACAAGCCCTCCCTTCGCTCGATGCGCACCTGCAAGGGGGATTGGGGCACCACCAATTCTTCAGCCGTCAAAGCCCCCTTTAGAGTCAGGTCAGCCGCAGGGGTGGAGTCAGCAGGGTTGGGGGGAATCGATAGGGTGGGGGGGGATGGGGGGGTGAGGATTTCGCGGCTGTTGGGCAGAGCAAAGGCAGCAGAGCTGGGAGATTCCGGCTGAGCAAGAGCAGGGACAACCCAGAGCAGGCTCAACAGTAGGCCACAGGGAGCAGAACAGGCAAGGCACAACTGGGATCCCGCCGAGTTTGTCTGCCGTTGAGGAAGTTGAAGCGGATCCCTGGCTCCATTTTGCATCGCCATCGTGCGGTCATTCTCAACATCACCCCTAGCAGTATCGCAAAATGAAGGACAAAGATAAGACGGTTTTCCGCAGGCTCGCTGGCTGCCCTGTTCGGGCCAGTGGAAGCGAGTCCTCGCATTTGCCCCTGCAACGATGAGGCCGACCTGCGTCTGCCAGGAGCTCCGAGCACGGGCGGGACTCCTCTACACTCAGCAGAGACGCTTGGATTGAGACCGAGTCGATTTAGATTTAGACTCAGTTTAGAATGGTGGGGCCATCTGTCCGTGATGGCGGGGGTGGGTGTTGTGGGCGATGAAAGGGGGCAAGGTGGCAGACTCTCAGAGCACGCCCAAGCAAGGGGAGACCTCTTCCGGTCGGGATCGGGCCTCGCGGCCGAAAAAAAGTAAGCCAAGCCCTTCTGCCCAGTCCGGGGATTTGGGAACCTCAGAAGCAAGAGCGCGGCCAAAACAGGCCGATAGCACTCCGCGCCGTGCGGAGCAGCAGGAGATTTTACAAGATCACCCTTCTGGCTTGAACCCGCCCAAAAATCTCTCTATACTGCAGGGAACTTTATCATTTGCTCCCGCTTCTTCATCTCTCCTTCAATCTATGCGTGCTCCCTCTTCAGGTGACTCGGATCCCATCCTTTCAGAGACTCATGCGGGCTGTTCAGCATCCGAACCGGATCCCAGCACGGAGCGCCATTTGGCCCTGAGGCAGCGCCAGGAATTGGAGAACCGTCTGCTCAAAGCCGAAGCCGAGCTCCAAGAGCGGCGAGTTCTTCAGGAACAACTGCAGGCTTTGCACCAGAAGGTGGCCGAACAAGAGAAGGCGCTGCAGGAGCGGGAGCATCTCTTGCAACAGTTGCAGCAGACTTTGGCGGCTCAGAAAGTCCAGATCTCGGATCAGGAAGCTCAGCTTGCTGCTCGGCAACGCTTAAATGAACGGCAGCGGCAGGATATCGAGGCCCTGCAGGAGCAGATTGAGCAGCTACGCTTGGCCCACGCTCAGGAGCGCCGTCAATGGGAACAGCGCCAGCAGGAGCTGCAGGCCTCTCTGCTGGAAGCCCAGGATGTGGCGGAAAAGCGGGTGGAAATGCTGCAACGCTTTAAGGCAGAGCTTTCTCTGGCCCGCACTCAAATTGCCGAAACTCAGGCGGAGCTGAGCAGCCTGCGGGCTTTGTACAGCGACCAACAGGCAGCCTGGCAGGAGCAACGGGAACACCTCGAGGCCCGTTTGGCGGGCTATGCCGAGACGGAAGCCGAGGCCGAGCAGCGCTGGCGGGAACAACGGCAAGAGCTAGAAGCAGCCCTGGCCGAAGCCCAAGCTCAATTGGCGGCTTTGCAAGCTCAGCAGGAGCATCTGCGCCAGGGATCCCTGGCGCAGCAACAGCTTCAACAGCAGTGGCAGGCCCAGGCCGAAGCGCTGCAAGTGGCCCTCTCCCAAGCCCAGGCGGAAGTTACCCGTTGGCAGCAAGAGCACCGCCATCTGCAGGAACAGTACGCCCAAGCCCAGCAGCATCTCTCCGCCATGGAGCGGCAGTTGCAGGCTGCCTTGGAGCAGTTGGCCGCCCAACCCGACTGGCAGCCACAGTTGCGCTCTGCGCAGGCAACCATTCTCCATCTGCAAGAAGAAATTGCAACCTTGTCCACGCAACTGGAGAAGCAAGCAGAGCAGATCAAAGCCCTGCAAGGGGAGCGTGCTGCCCTGTGGGAAGAAAACCGCTCTCTCCGAGAAAAATACGAGCAGCAGCAGATGCATGTGCTGAGCTTGAAGGCGGCTTTGGAACGCAAAGGCTTGGATGTCCCACCTCGGGCCGATACCTCCAGCGCCCTCACGCGAACAGAGTCCCTTGGCCAGGCTCTGTCTCCAACCCCTGCTGCCAAGCCTACAATTCAGCCCCTGGCCCAACCTCTACCGTCTCGGGCAAGCAAGCGGGCGGTCGATCTGCCGAGGTTTCTGCCCCGTCCGTGAGGGATCCCGTGTTGCAGCCTGTGCCTCCCCGCTGGCTGGAAGTGTGGGTGGATCATCCCCATTTGGGGGGTTGCTTTACCTATCGTGTGCCAGAGGGATCCGCGCCAGAAGCGGGCGACCTGCTCAGCGTACCCTTTGGTCAGCAAATGGCGGGGGCAGTGGCCTTGGGTTGGCGCTCCGAGCTGCCGGCAGGGGTGGATCCGCAGTCGGTGCGGGAGATCGAGGCGGTGGTGGCCAAAGGGATCCTGCCCAAAGAATTCTGGCCCCTGCTGCAGCGGGTGGCCGACTATTACCTCACCCCTCTGGCCCAGGTGGTGCGCACGGTATTGCCCCCCGGCTTGCTCAGCCGTTCTCAGCGGCGTGTCCGCTTGCTCAGGCTCCCTGCCGAAGGGGAGGAATGTTCGCCGGCTGCCCAAACCCTGCTGCAGCTGCTTCAGGCCAAAGGGGGAGAGCTGTCTTGGCGCTATGTGCAACAGCAGGTGCCCACTGCCGCCCTCGCCCTGCGGGAACTGCAGCGACGGGGTTGGGTGGAGAGCTTTTGGCAGGAGCAACAGGGGGGCAGGGTGAAAACCCAGCTGGCCGCCAGTCTGGCCGACGACTCCCCAGAGGGGCTGAGCCTCCCTCAGCAGAAGGCGCTGCAGATCCTCAAGCAGAAGGGGGGAGAGCTGCTGCTCGCCGAGTGGGAGCGCCTGGCAGGAGTGAGCCGAGCGGTTCTGCAGGGGTTGGCCCGCAAAGGCCGTGTCCACCTCTACGAGCGCCCACTGCTGCGGCTGGGAGATGCCAGCCTGCCGGGGTGGCGGGATCCGCCCAGGCCCTTGACGGCCGCCCAGGCCCAGGCGGTAGAGGCGATCCGGCAAGCTTTGGGCCGGTTCCAGCGGTTTTTACTGCACGGGGTCACCGGTTCTGGGAAAACGGAAGTGTACCTGCAGGTGATCGCCCAGGTGCTGCAGCAAGGACGGTCGGCGCTGGTGCTGGTGCCCGAGATCGGCCTTACCCCGCAACTGATGGATCGGTTTCGGGCGCGGCTGGGATCCCAGGTGTGGGCCTACCACAGCGGCCTCTCGGAAGGCGAGCGCTACGACACCTGGCGGCAGATGCTGTCCTCCACCCCCCAAGTGGTGATCGGCACCCGCTCGGCGGTGTTTGCCCCCTTGTCCAAGCTGGGCCTGATCGTCTTGGACGAAGAGCACGACGACAGCTTCAAGCAGGATCAGCCCCAGCCCTGCTACCACGCCCGTCAGGTGGCCGAGTGGCGGGCCGAGCTGGCCGGTTGTCCCCTGGTCCTGGGCAGTGCAACCCCAGCGGTGGAAACCTATGCCGCCCATCTGCAGGATCCGCAGCGGTGGATCCGGCTGGCCCTGCCGCAGCGCATCCCCCAAGCTGGGATCCCGGCCACCCTGCCCCAACTGGAGCTGGTGGACATGCGCCAGGAGCTCCAAGCCGGCAACCGCAGCATCCTCAGCCGCCGTCTACACCAGGCCCTGCAGCAGACGCTGGACAGAGGGGAACAGGCCATTCTCTTTGTCCCCCGCCGCGGCCACAGCACCTTCGTCTTGTGCCGTAGCTGCGGGTTTGTCCTCACCTGCGAGCATTGTGATGTTTCTCTCACCTTTCATCTGGCCCATCTCGGCGGGCAGGAACTGCGCTGCCACTACTGCGGCGCCCGCCAACCCCATCCGCAGCGCTGCCCCGCCTGTGGATCCCCCTACCTGAAGCACTTCGGCACCGGCACCCAAAAAGTGGTGGAAGTGCTGCACCAGCATTGGCCCCAGCTCTCGATTTTGCGCTACGACAGCGACGCCACCCGCCGCAAGGGATCCCATCGCGATTTGCTGGAGCAGTTTCGCAGCGGCAAGGCCCAGGTGCTGGTGGGCACGCAAATGCTCACCAAAGGGCTGGACATACCCCAGGTAACCTTGGTGGGCGTGATGGCCGCCGATGGGCTGTTGCACCAAGCCGACTATCGCGCCGGCGAGCGCAGCTTTCAACTGCTCACCCAGGTGGCAGGGCGCTCGGGCCGGGGATCCCTGCCAGGACAGGCGATTATCCAGACCTATCTGCCGGAGCACCCGATTTTGAGGGCGGTGCTGGCCCAAGATTACGAGGGCTTCTTGCGGGCAGAACTGCAACAACGGCGAGAGGGGGGCTATCCTCCCCACCGAGCTTTGATTTTGATCCGCTTGAGCAGCACCCGCCTGGAAGCCCTGGAGCGTTATTGCCATCGGGTGGCCGAACGCCTACAGGGGATCCCGGCAGAGGTGTTGGGGCCGGGGCCAGCTCAGGTGGAGCGGGTTGCCGGACGCTACCGCTGGCAGATCCTGCTGAAGCAACTGCCCGACCAAGATTGGGATCGCCCGAAGCTGGCTGCCCAGATTCAGGCCGCCATTGGCCATCTCCCCCAAGGGATCCGCGTCAGCATAGATGTGGATCCCCTGCGGATTCTCTAGGAACAGTTGACCCGGCGCGCGGCAAGCCCGCCGATCCCGCGAGATCTTAGGGTAGTCTGGTTTCGGGGCCACCCGTATCCAACTCAACTCTGGCAAAGCATGGCTGAAAACCGGACTGGCGCGTTTATTGGTGGGCTGTTGCTGGGAACTGCTGTGGGCACCGCCATTGGCCTGCTCTTGGCTCCCCGCAGCGGACGGGAGACGCGGCGACTGCTGAAGAAATCGGCAGAGGCCCTGCCAGAGGTGGCAGAAGATGTGACCAGCAGTCTGCAATATCAATCGGAAAAGTTGTTCGACGCTGCCCAACGCAGTTTGGATGAGGCTCTGCTGCGGCTGCAGCAGGCAGTGGCGGTGGGCAAAGAAGCCATGTTGCAGAAGCGAAGGGAGCTGCTCCAAGCCCAGAACTCGCGTCCCTTTGGCGGGGAAGAAGCTGACCTAGAAGCTCGGGATGGGGAGGAGGCGGCGGGATGAACGACCCGGTCTTTTGGCTCGGCCTCTCGGTAGGCCTGGTAGCAGTGGGCATTTTGGCAGTGATCCTGACCCTACTACCTGCCGTCATTCAACTGGGTCGAGCTGCCCAGAGCGTGGAGCGCTTTTTCGACACGCTGCTGCGGGAATTGCCGCCCACGCTGGAGGCCCTGCGCCTGACCAGCCTGGAAGTGAGCGAGATTGCCGACAGCCTCGACGAAGGGGTGAAAGGGGCTGGGCAAGTGGTGAAGCAGGTCAACCGCTCCATCGAAGGAGCACGCACCCAAGCCCAGGGCGCCCAAGTCAATATCCGCAGCTTTTGGGCAGGGGTACGGGCAGCCTGGCAGACGCTGTCCGGCGAAGTGCCCCCCACCACTGGCGCGATTCACAACCCGCGGCTGCGCCCATCCGACCCGTCCAACCGTGCTTTCCCCGTCGCTTCCTCAACCATTCCCCTGGGGGATGTTCGCCCTTTTGCCGACAGATCCACGCCAGAGGGATCCCAAGCCGCTGCCCAATCTTCCCGACCGGACATCGCCAATCCCTAGGCGTTCCTCAGGATCTTCTGAAAGACAGGCGTAGGAGGCTGGGGCTCTTGCCCGGGGGGAAGCTGGCCCCAAGTCGCATCGGGATCCCAGCGCAGTTGCAGGGTGTCGGCGAGGGAGAACCCCAGCTGCTGCAGGATCTTGAGGCTGAGAGCGGGAATGAGGGGGGAGAGCAGGACTGCCACCCAGCGCACACTTTCCAAAACGGCGTAGAGAATCTGAGCCACCCGTTCGTTTTGCCCTTGCTTGTGCAGCGTCCAAGGAGCCTGCTCATCAAGGTATTTGTTGCTGGCCTGGGCTAAGCTGAGGGCTTTGCGGGCAGCAGAGCTGGGATCCAGCCGCTCGTAGGCGTCGGCCACTGCCGGGGCAAGGCGCTCGGCCAGGGTTTTGAGGGGGTGATCTGCAGGGATCCCGACGGCGGGAACGCGGTAGTCGGATTGATATTTCCTGAGCATGTTGAGGGTGCGGTTGAGCAAGTTGCCCAGGTCGTTGGCCAGATCGGCGTTGAGCACGTCAACGAAGCGGCCCTCGCTGAAATCGCCATCCTTGCCCAGCTCGATTTCCGTCAGAAAGTAGTAGCGCACGGCATCGGCGCCGTATTGCTGCACCAGCTCAAAGGGATCCACTGTGTTCCCCAGGCTTTTGCTCATCTTGAGGCCATCCTTGGTGAGAAAGCCGTGGCCAAACACCTGCTTGGGCAGGGGCAGACCGGCCGACATGAGCATAGCCGGCCAGTAGATGGCGTGGAAGCGGACAATATCCTTGCCCACCAGGTGCACATCCGCAGGCCAGTAGCGGCGTAGGGCATTTGCCAAGGTGGGCTCGTCGTCAGGATCCAGAGCGGCACTGATGTAGTTGATCAGGGCGTCAAACCAGACGTAGAGGGTTTGGCCGGGATCCGCCGGAAAAGGGATCCCCCAGGAGACACTAGGGCGAGAGATGGAAAAGTCCCGCAGGCCCTGCTTGACAAAGTTAATCACCTCATTGCGGCGGCTTTCTGGTTGGATAAACTCCGGCTGCTCGGCATAGAGGGCTTCCAGCTTTTCCTGGTAGCGGGAGAGGCGAAAAAAGTAGTTTTCTTCATCTTTCCACTCCACTTTCTTGGTGGGGTGCAGAGGGCAAAACCCACCTTCTAGCAGCTCCGCCTCGTCTTTAAACTCTTCGCAGGCAACGCAGTACCACCCCTGCTGCCGCCCAACGAAAATATCCCCCTGATCCCAAACCCGCTGAAAAAACTCCCGCACAATGGCTTTGTGGCGAGGGTTGGTGGTGCGGATAAAGCGGTCGTAGCGGATGTCTAGCAACTGCCAAAGCTGGGCAAACTGAGCCGCAATCTCGTCACAGTGCTGCTGAGGGGGAATGCCGCGCTCTTCGGCGGTGCGCTGGATCTTCTGGCCGTGCTCGTCAGTTCCCGTCACCATCAGCACATCCTTGCCCCGCAGGCGGTGGTAACGGGCAATGGCATCCGCCACCAGGGTGGTGTAGGCGCTGCCGATGTGGGGAGCGGCGTTGACGTAGTAGATGGGGGTGGTGATGACAAAGGTGGAATCCGGCATGAGCATCCGCAAGGCTTTCTCCCATGATAGAGGTTGCGGGAAAGTCCAAAAGGCCAAGCCAGAGCGTGGGTGTGGAGAGGTCATTCGATGAAACTTCAGGTCAACCTTCTGGGGTGGAGCGGTGTGGCGTTGGGAGTAGGGATCCTCGGGGCGGGAGCGGGCCTGGCCCAACCCTCGACGGCGCCCCTGCCGGAAACCCGGATCCCCTGTGAGATTTTCATCGCGGGGGGTGGGCTGGGGGGGGTGGCGGCGGCCTATGACGCGCTGCAACTGGGCCGGCAGGTGTGCATGACGGAGATCAGCGATTGGATCGGGGGGCAGGTGAGCGCCCAGGGGGTCTCGGCTTTGGACGAGCGACCCCTGCAGCGAGAAAACGACATCTTCCCCAGGGGCTACAGCGAGTTTCGCCGGCGGGTACGGGAAAAATACGGCGGCGATCCCAACCCCGGCAAGTGCTGGGTAAGCGTGCTCTGCTTTTCCCCGCAGGTGGGCCATCAGGTGATCCGGGAGATGTTGGATCCCTATCTGCAGTCGGGGCAGTTGCGGCTGTTCACCGAGACGGTAGTGAAGGATTTGGAGATCAAAGACTCTCAGATCCGCAGTGTGCAGGCCATTCGCAACATCCCCAAACACGCCGGCGTGGAGCCGGAGCAGCGGGGGGATTTGTCCACCTATCTCCTGGACTTTTACCGCCTGGAGCCCACCGACGACTGGGACAAGGAGATCCTGCGCTTTGAGCCGCCGCCAGAACGCCAGGGGAAAACCCTGCCCTGGGTGGTGATCGATGCCACCGAAACCGGCGAGCTGCTGCCCTTGGCGCGGGTGCCCTACCGCCTGGGAACTGATGGCCAAAGCCGCTGGGAACCCAGCTCCAAGCCCTATGTGGATCCCTACTGTACCCAGGGCTTCACCTACACCTTTGTCCTGGAGCGCTCTGCTGTGCCCCAAGTCCCCATCAAGCCCGAGTTCTACAACGACCCACTGCACGGTCCCTACTACAGCTTTGAACAGCCGCGCTTTAACTTTGGCCTGGTCTTTACCTACCGCCGCATCCGGGGACAGGTGTTTGGCTTTGGGGAAGAGGCCATCCGGGTGGGGGATCAATCCATGCAGAACTGGACCTGGGGCAACGACTGGCGCATCACCGGCCCGGAGATGAACCTCATCCTTACCCACGAGCAACTGCAGGCCTCAGGCCAACTGCAGCCGGGCGGCTGGATGGGGGGCCTGCGGGTGGAAGCCCTGCGGCGAGCTGAGCAGCATGCTAAGGGCTTTTTCTACTGGCTGGTGGCGGGAAGGACGGATTTTCTCCTGCAACAGGAGGATCCCAACTTTCAAAAAGACTTCTACTTGCGCTATGCCTACCTACGGGGGCCCAATACCCCCATGGGAACTGCCAGCGGCCTCTCCAAGTACCCTTATATCCGCGAGTCGCGGCGCATCATTGGTCGGCCCAGCCTCTCCTACCCAGAAGGATTTACCATCTACGAGTCGGACATCACCACACGGGAATCGGAGTTGAATCGTGGTCGCCCCTTTATCTTCTACGACTCAGTGGGGGTGGGCCAGTACCCCATCGACTTTCACGACTGCCTGCTGCCGGATTTTTCGCTGCCTCCCAGCAACAATAAAGACTCGCAAGCGCCCAGCTACCCTTACCAGATCCCCCTGCGGGCGCTGATCCCCCAGCGCATCGACAACCTTTTGGCCGGCAACAAAAACATCGCCACCAGCCGCATTGCCAGTGCCTCCTACCGGGTGCATCCGGTGGAATGGGCCATTGGCACCGCCGCCGGCCACACGGCCCACTTTGCCCTAGAACGGGATCTGATCCCGGCGGAGATCGTGGAGGAGCCGCTTTTGGATTTGCGGCTGTTGCCAGCTCTCCAGGCCCAAATCCAGAGCTTGGGCAACCCCATTCAATTTCCTGGCACCACCATTACCGCCACCGATTGGGCCCAATCCCGCTAGCCTAGAAAGGCAGGGTTGGGAGTTGACCGGTGGATCCCGTTGGGGTTGGACTTGTGGGCTGGGAGATGCTTCGCCCCTCTTTATGGGCCGCCACGGCTCTGTGGGGCTTAGGGCTAATGTGGGGGTTTTCGCCGCTGCATCACAAGCTGCAGGAGGGCTGGGAAAAGCAATTGCCATGGGATCCCAGTGGAGCTTTGGCTTCCTTGCTGAGCACCCTTCCCTTTTTGCTGGCAGCAGGCTTGGTGGTGGCTCT
The DNA here is from genome assembly GCF_047461895.1 of Synechococcus sp. R55.8. Classification (NCBI taxonomy): domain Bacteria; kingdom Bacillati; phylum Cyanobacteriota; class Cyanophyceae; order Synechococcales; family Synechococcaceae; genus Synechococcus; species Synechococcus sp. R55.8. The sequence continues at coordinate 10,962 of NZ_JANSIB010000049.1, forward strand.
GACAGAGATCTCCTTGGGCAAAAGCTGGGCCGTCTCCTGCGGCCTGATCGCCTGCGTCGGCGGAGGCCTCTATGAACTGGGCCGGCGGGACAATGCCAGGTAACTCAAGCGCTCCGTGTTGTTAACGCAACTACCCCCAGTCTCCTCCCCTAGGGAGCGGATAAGCAACGCCAAGTTAGAGCGGCTTCAAGCGATGACCCCCCTCCAAGAAGCAGCAGAAGCAGCGGCCAAGCTGCTGGTATTCCGGGACATCTGCACCCACCCCCTAGCCCTAGCCTGGCAGGAGCTAATCCAGCAGTTGATGAGTGGGGATCCCCTGCCGTGCTGGGCGGCCTACGGGCGCTGGTTTGAGCAGTTGGCCCGGCAGGGCCTGAGCTGGCGGGAGTGGCTGATCTGGGAGATCCGCTGGGCCGATAACCCCTTTGCCCGTGCAGCGCTGCAGCCCCAAGGGATCCCAGGGCTTCTGATGCAGGCGGCCCGCCACGATCTCCGCTGTCTGCAAACCTTGGCGGATAGTCAGGAGACCATTGCCGAGCAAATGCAGGCGCTGGGTCTGGGGATCCCCTGGCCCGATGGGGAAACCGATAGCGCTGGCTGGGATCCCCGCCCTTTTGCCGATTGGGGCCTGAGCCTGGAGGACTTGATTGCCCACTACCGCCAAAGGGGGGTAGGGCTCTGTGGTCGCTACTGGGCCTTTCGCTGGGGGCCAGCAGGGCTAGAAGGGATCCCTGCTCCCGATCTGCCTGACTGGGAGGAGATCTACGGCTACGAACGGCAGAAACAGCAGTTGGCGGCCAACACCGAAGCGCTGCTGCGGGGAGATCCGGCCCTGCATGTGTTGCTCTACGGGGCGCGGGGCACCGGCAAGTCTTCTCTGGTGAAGGCGTTGTTGCGCCGCTACGGCCCGCAGGGGTTGCGCCTATTGGAGCTGAGGCGAACAGACTTGATTCAGTTGCCGGAGATTTTGGCAGAGCTGCGGGCGCAGGTGTTGCCTTTTATCTTGTTTGTGGACGATCTCTCCTTTGAGGCAGAGGAAACCGAGTTCAAGCAGCTCAAGGTGCTCCTGGAGGGGGATCTCGTTGCGCCGCCCCTCAACGTGCGTCTTTATGCCACCAGCAACCGCCGCCATCTCATCCGCGAGTTTTTCGGCGACCGTCCCAATCCCCAAGATCAAGAAGTCCACGCCTGGGATACGGTCCAGGAAAAGCTGTCGCTGCGGGATCGCTTCGGCCTCACCCTCACCTTCACCCCCTTCACCCAGGGAGATTACCTGGCAACCGTAGAACACTTGGCCCAGCGGCT
>NZ_JANSIB010000049.1:12363-16355 GCF_047461895.1 Synechococcus sp. R55.8
CCCCCTTCACCCAGGGAGATTACCTGGCAACCGTAGAACACTTGGCCCAGCGGCTGGGTTTCACCCAATCTCTGGATGCCCTGCGCCGCCAGGCCTTAATCTGGGCCCAACAGCAAAACGGCTTTTCCGGTCGCACTGCCCGTCAGTTTTTGGATGCCGTTCGGGCAGGGCTGGTGAAAGGCAACGATGGACTTCCGAGCTAGAGGTGGTGACTATTCCAAACTCCAAAAAAGACAGAAGTTGCTGAGCTACACTCGCTACACGAAGGGGCGCCGGTCAGCCTGTCTCTGCCGTTACAAAAGCCAGGCGTCATAGCCATAGTCCGACCAAGGGCTGGCCCCAGAAGAAGGCAAAAGAAATGCACGATGGAAGCCATGGTCGCATCAGCGTTGGGTAGCAACCTCGATCCGGCCAATCTGGATCAGACGGAAGCAAGCCGAGGCTTGGCCCGCCTGGGGATCGATGTGGGGGGCACCTTTACCGATCTGGTGCTCCTGCGCGACGGCCAGATTCAGACGGCGAAGGTGCTGTCTACCCCCAGCCCTGAGGAGGGAGTCTTTGCGGCGCTGGACAAGCTGGGGGCGCTCCAAGGAGAGCTCCGGGTTGACCTGTTCTGCCATGGCATGACGGTGGCCACCAACGCGCTGCTGGAGCGCAAGGGATCCCCCACCCTGTTTTTGACCACGGCGGGCTTTCGGGATGTGCTGGCCATTGCCCGTCAAAACCGCCCCTCTCTGTATGACCTGACACAGCCCAAGCCGGAGCCAGTGGTGCCCCGCCACCATTGCCTGGAGGTGAAGGAGCGCTGCAGCGCGGGCGGAGTGTTGGAGCCGCTCACCGATGCCGAAATCCGGCGGGTGGTGCAGGAGGTGGGGGAACGGGTGCAGCGGGATGGGATCCGCGCTATTGGGGTGGGGTTTTTGTTTTCTTTTCTCTACCCGGAGCACGAACAGCGGCTGGGGACGGCCTTGCGGCAGGCTTTTCCCGATCTGCACCTTTCCCTGTCTTGCGAGGTGGCGCCGGAGTTCCGCGAATACGAGCGCTTCAGCACCACCGCCATCGATGCCTACCTCAGCCCGGCACTGGCGGGCTACCTGCACCGCTTGGCCCAAGGATGTCGGGAGCGAGGGATCCCCCAACCGTTGATCATGCAGTCTTCCGGCGGGGTGACCTCCATTGCTCAGGCGGCGGCCCATGCTTCGGTGGCTTTGCTCTCAGGGCCGGCAGGCGGGGTTTATGGGGCGGCCTATCTGGGTCGCCTGAGTGGCTACCCCCACTTGCTCAGCTTCGATATGGGGGGAACCAGCACGGATGTGGCCTTGATCCAAGATGGGATCCCCCAGGTTACTCCCGCAGCGGTGGTGTGTGGCTTGCCCGTGCAACAGCCCCAAATTGATATCCACACCGTCAGTGCCGGCGGCGGATCCCTGGCCCATTTGCTGCCCGGCGGTGGGCTCCAGGTGGGGCCAGAGAGTGCCGGATCCAACCCCGGGCCGGCCTGCTACGGTCGGGGGGGAAGGGCTCCGACGGTTACCGATGCCAACCTCTGGCTGGGGTACCTGCCGGATGGCGGTCGGCTGGGCGACTCGGTGCAGCTACGGCGGGGGCTAGCGGAACAGGCTATTGCCACGCTGGCGGATCCCTTGGGCTTGAGCTTGCAGGAAACTGCCGTTGGCATTCGCACCTTGGCCAACGTCGCTATGTCGCGGGCCTTGCGGGTGATCAGCGTGGAGCGGGGTTTGGATCCCGCCGATTTTGCCCTGCTGGCCTTTGGTGGGGCAGGCCCGATGCATGCCTGTGCTTTGGCAGAAGAGCTGGGCATCCGCACGATCTTGATCCCGGCTGCCTGTGGGGTGCTCTCGGCGCTGGGAATGGCTTTGGCAGATCTGCGGCGAGACTATCGGCGGGCCATCCTCCAACCTCTGCGGCAGCTCACGTCCGCTTCAGGGGGATCCCTGCTGGCCCAATGGGCAGAACCCCTGATCCGCCAGGCGAGAGCCGATCTGCAGGAGCCGGCGTTGCACTTCAGCTTGGACTTGCGCTATCGCGGCCAGTCTTTTGAGTTGGAGATCCCGGTGCGGTTGTCAGATCCGATTCCTCATCTGGAGCAACAGTTTCACCAGGCCCACCGACAACGCTATGGATGGCAGGATTTGGCCCAGCCGGTGGAGGCAATTCAGTTGCGTCTACAGGCGGTGCAGGCCCTACCCACCGTGCCTTTGACTGCACCCCACCCTTTGCCAGGGGATCCCCTCAAGGGTCGGCGAGAGGCATGGTTTGGGGGCAGGATGTGCTCGGTGCCGGTTTACGATCGGCAGCGCATGGGTGTGGGGTTTCAACTGCGCGGGCCGGCAATTGTCGAGATGCCGGAGGCAACGGCGGTGATCGAAGCCGGTTGGACAGGTGTCATTGACGAAGTGGGAACCCTAATCTTGAGCTGTGTTCACAATGGCGGGACGGAGTTTTAGTGAGTTCACCCGTAAGGCAGTTTCGATGCAAACCAGGACACTGCACCCACACCCAAGACATTGAATGCATGGGGCCAGAAGGCTTTTCAAGGACTCCGTCCCGCTGGCGCGATCAGTAGCCCAGGTGTCTCACCCTAACCTGAAACGACCCTAACCGAGCTTGTTTTGAGGGGGAGAGCCAGGGGCTGCAGATTGCCTTGACGACTCCCTTCACGATTTTTGCGTCCAGATGGGGTGTTGCTTGTTTTCATTGGGCAGGGTCTAGATAGATGGACTGGCCTCTGCAGCCCTTGCCCTGACTGGATTTTCGCGATTTCCCTCAAGGGCGGACGATGGGACTCGAACCCACGAATGGAGGATCCACAATCCTCTGCCTTAACCGCTTGGCTACGCCCGCCGCGATTCCGGCTATCTAGCTTAGCATGGGAAAAACGGGACTGAACTACAAAGGTCGAAGCGCCTCAAAATGCTACCCAGAGCCGATTTGTTGCAAGGGGCAGAGTATCGAGAAACCTTGGCACGGGTCTTGGATTTGGGAGAGCAAGCCCTCAAGACCTGGCAAGTGGTCTGGAGCGACTTCCTTTCCCCACCCGAAATAGCGGAGGTGCAAGCTCGGCTGCGCAACTTGACCGAACTACAAGTGGGGGCCTGGGGAGGGTACCCCCAAGCAGAGCGCCAGCGCTTGGCCCTAGCTCGCTCTGAGGTGGGTCTGGATGTCCGGGATCCCAAGCCCGACCCAGAAGGGATCCCATTGGCCGCCATTCAGATTCAGGGCAACTTTCTCTTCGACCCGGCTACCCACCGCGATTTTCTGGGAGCCCTTTTGGGAGCCGGCATCGCCCGCGAGAAAGTGGGAGACATCCTTGTGTTGGGAGACTCAGGCGCCCAGGCCATCGTTGTGCCCGAAATGGTGGACTACCTCGCCCTAAACCTGACTCAGGTGCGCACAGTGCCTGTCAAAGTGAGCCGGATCCCCCTGAGCCAGTTGAACATTCAACCCCCCCGCGTCAAATCCATCACCAGCGTGGAAGCCTCTTTGCGCCTGGATGCGGTAGCCTCAGCTGGGTTTGGCATCTCCCGCAGCAAAATGGTGGAAGAAATCCAACGGGGGGAAGTGCGGGTCAATTGGAAGCCCATTACCCAAGCCAGCTACACCGTTGGCCCTCAGGATTGGATTGCCATTCGCGGTCGTGGTCGGCTGCAAATCGAAGAGGTAGCCGAAACGAAAAAAGGCCGCTTTCGAGTGCAAATGACGCGGTATCTCTAGGTTTTTCTTGCCTGAGTTTTGGGAGATCGTTATGCTCATTTTGGTTCAAACTAGGATACTGTGCCCACACCCGAAACGTTGGTCGCGTCAGTGTTGTAGAGCAATAATGCATAGGGCCAGAAGTCTTTTCAAGGACTCCGTCCCGCTGGCGCGATCAGTAGCTCAGGTGTCCACCCTAATTTGAAGCGACTGCAGCTTCAAGAAATGCTCTAGAAAAAAGAGAAAAAGGCCCAGGGATAAAGCAAATACTCCAAGTA
>NZ_JANSIB010000049.1:16455-18647 GCF_047461895.1 Synechococcus sp. R55.8
AAATGCTCTAGAAAAAAGAGAAAAAGGCCCAGGGATAAAGCAAATACTCCAAGTAAAACAACTTCCAGATCAGTTGATAATAGCCAACAATCGCCTCCCGACGGCTGAGATCCAGATGGACACCATAGCCCAAGAGGATCCCCAGCCCCAACACATGGCTCACCAACAGCCAGAGGCCGTTGCCCGCAAGGAGAAAAGAGATCCCCACCCCGATAAATCCCAGATAGCACAAGGCCAAAATGCCGATACAAAACCTTGAGATCCGCCCTGGCCCAAAGCGCAGCGAGAAGGTGGCAATGGCAAACTGGCGATCCCCTTCCATGTCGGGAATATCTTTGAAAAGGGCGATCACCAGCCCAAAAATCGACATAAACCCCGTCAGCCAAACAATCGCAGCCGAAAGCTCGACCCTTCCCTGCATCACCTGCTGAAAATGGCTGTAAAGGCCCAAATTGACGATCAAACCCCGCACGCTGTAGATGCAAGCCGAGGCTGCCAGCGGAAAACGCTTCAACCGCAAGGGGGGCAACGAATAGGCCGTGCCGATCCCATTGCTCAAAAGCACCGTCAGCAGCAGGTAGGGGATCCCGGCCATGGCCAGTAGGACGGACGCCGCTCCACAACCCACGACGATCCCCACCCCCTGTCGCCAACCCAGGGATCCAGCAGCCAAGGGCAAATGGGGTTTGTTGATGCGGTCGATTTCAACATCCGTCAGTTGATTCAAGCCGACGATGTAGACATTGGCCGCCAGACAGGCCGCCCAAGCCCAGACCAACTGGGGCAGCGCCGAGAGAACCGGTTGCAGGGATCCGGCAGCCACAAACCCCGCCAACAGGTAGAGGCCCACCACGCTGGCGCTGGTGCCGTAGACGGTGTGGGGTCGAGCAAAACGCCAGAGAACTTGTGGGCGCAACATCGAAAAAGCTAGGGAGAGTCTTCCAGGAGAGAAGCTAGGGCTGCCCAGCGGGGATCCGCCGTTGGTGCTGTAGCTTCCACCGCAATGCCCGGACAATCGGGACGGCAGGGCAACTGGCGGGGCATCTCCAAATGCAGGTGCTGGTACATCCAGTCTTCGACATCCAGCTCACCATTGGGGGGCAGGCTTTCCAGCAGATCTTCTTCGTCTTGCAGTTCCAGCTCCAAGGGGAGAGGTTCGGGATCCCGAATCAAAATGATCTCCTCAACTTCCAGGTGCAGCCGGTGGTTGAACTGCTGTAGGCAGCGGTGGCAGGTGAGGGTGACAATGGTACGAGCTTCAGCACTCACTTCGAGAAAATGGCCCCGATGGCTGACTTCCAGGGATCCCTCCACAGGGGTCAAACTCTCAAAGCCCGAAAAAAACTGCCTAAACTGCAATTCTTGGGTTTGACCGGGCATCTGCCGCAGATCCGATAGACGAATTGGCCTCAGCATGGCACCCCCCTTCACGCGTTTTGGGTAGCAGGGATCCCTGTCGTCACCGTAGCAAGAGGGCCAACTTGTTCCCAGCCCTCTGCCCACTCTCAAGATGGGGAAGCTGCCCGACGGATAACCAAGCGCCGGTCAGGCTCTTTGCCACGGCTAAAGGTTTCCAGATCGGCATAGGCAGGGTCATTCAAGAGAGTATGAATTTGCCGACGCTCGGCAGCCGAGAGATCGGGAAACTCGTATTCCCGGCCAGTGGCCCTCACCTTTTCCACAGCAGCGGCAACCAAAACCTTCAGCTCCTGCAAACGCCGCTGCCGATAGCCGTCCAAATCCAAAATGTAGGGCTGCTGCTGGTCTTCCGGCTGGTTCAGGTTGAGAAGGGTGTTGGCCAGGTACTGCAACGCATCCAGCACCACGGGGGAGCGATCCTCCTCTTGAGGGGAATCTCTGGAAGATGGAGAGGGCAAGGGGGGGGCTTTCGCCAACAGCAGCTGCTTCTGAGCTGGGGTCAAAGAGTCTGCCTCAATTTCCAGCACCTCCCCCACCACCCGCACCGCCGCTGGGATCCCCATAGCCGCCAGCACCTGCTGTAACCACTGCCTGGCTCGCTCTTGATTGGCCGCAAAGGTGGACTTGTTTGGCGAAGGGGCAACGGTTCCCTCAGATTTCTTAGCAGCAGATCCCGTAGAAGACTTAGGACGGCTCATCCTGGGCAGCTTCCAACTTTGAAGAGCATGACTCTAGTCAATAATAAGCTCAACTATACTGAAAATAATGTATAA
>NZ_JANSIB010000050.1:0-16808 GCF_047461895.1 Synechococcus sp. R55.8
CCCGGCACTGACCCTACGGGTACAGTGCGGGGCTCCTGCGATTTCTAGCTGAAGCGGCCAGTTTTCCGTCCGTCCCAGAGCCATTAGGGGTGCAGCTATAGCCATTCCCAATGGCGAGGAAACCCTTGCGGATCCCAAACTCCCTCTCCCTCAGGGAGAGCGCTTAGAGTAGATCAGTGCTCTCTATGAGTTGTCTTTGTTGTTCTCGGGTGTAAGCCTGTGAGCCTTGCCGCCTCTCCCCCCGATACCGATTTAAGTAGGGATCCCCGCCCGCGGCGAGCCAGCGATTGGCGGCTGCTGCGGCTCCTCTGGCCCTACGCCCGTCGGCACCTCAGGCTGGTGTTGGCCGCCTTGGCCTTTCTGCCTCCCTTGGCGCTGGCGGATGCGGTGCAGCCTCTGATCCTACAGCGGGCTCTGGATGGCCCCATTGCCCGAGCGCTGGAACGAGGTGAGGCCGGGATCCTCTCCGACCTTTGGCCCTATGTGGGGCTGTTGATCCTAACGGTACTGGTTCGCTGGCTCTTCCAAGCCCTGGAAGGGTATGTCAGCCAAAAGCTGGGGCAATTGATGACTCGCGACATCCGCGACGATCTCTTCGCCCACATTCTGGCCTTGCCGGCTCAGTTTTTCGACCGCACCCCGGTGGGTAAGCTGATCACCCGCATCACCAACGATGTGGAAGCCCTGGGAGATGTCTTTTCCACCGGTGCCGTCGGCATCGTCAGCGACCTGTTTACCCTGGGGGTGATCGCGGTGGTCATGCTCAGCCAACGCTGGGATCTGGGCTTGCTGCTGATCTTGATCGTCCTGCCCATCAGCGCCGTTGTCCTCGAGTTGCAGCGCCGCTTTCGCGATGCCAACTTTCGCGTGCGCGAAGAACTCTCCAAACTGAACTCCTGGATCCAGGAGAACATCTTGGGCATTGTCGTTGTGCAACTGTTTCGCCGGGAGCGGTTGAACAGCGAGATTTTTCAAACCATGAACCGCCGCTACATCCGGGAAGTGGATCAAACCATCCTCTATGATTCTGCCCTTTCTGCCGTTTTGGAGTGGGTGTCTTGGCTGGCCGTGGCGGCTTTGCTCTGGGTGGGCGGGCAGCAGGTGATGTCAGCCGGTAGGGGCTCACTTGGAGGGGGATGGACGGGATCCCTGCCCCTGCCCGGGGAACCCCTCACCTTTGGCAGCCTCTACGCCTTTATTCTCTTTTCACAACGGTTTTTCAACCCGCTGCGGCAGTTGGCCGAAAAGTTCACCGCCCTGCAGGCGGGGTTCACCGCCGTCGAGCGCATCGATGCCATCCTCAGCCTGCCGGTCGCCATCCGGGATCCCGCTCAGCCCCGCCACTTGCCCCCCAATGCCAGAGGAGAGGTGCAGTTCGAGCACGTCTGGTTTGCCTACAACCCCGGGGAGTGGGTGCTCAAAGACCTCACCTTCACCATCCGCCCCGGAGAAAAAGTGGCTCTGGTGGGGCCCACGGGAGCCGGGAAAAGCTCCATCATTCGCTTGCTCTGCCGTCTCTACGACGTAACCCACGGCTCCATTCGCATCGACGGTGTCGATATTCGCGATCTCCCCCAAGCCGAGCTGCACCGCCACCTAGGGGTAATCCTGCAGGATGGATTTTTGTTTTCCGGGGATATCCAGCAAAACATCACCCTAGGAGAGAAGGCAGATCTAGCGGCAGTGGAGCAGGTCGCCCGCCAACTCAACCTGCATGACTTCCTCCGCAATTTGCCCCAAGGCTACGCCACCCCTGTGCGAGAGCGGGGCAGCAACCTCTCCAGCGGCCAGAAACAGCTTATCAGCTTTGTGCGGGCCATGTGGCGGGATCCCAAAATCTTGGTTTTGGACGAAGCCACCGCCAGCCTGGATGTGGGCACCGAAGCCCTCCTGCAATCCGCTCTAGACACCCTGCTGCGGGATCGCACCGCCCTGATCATCGCCCACCGCCTTTCCACCATCCGCGATGTGGATCGCATCTTGGTTCTGCAGCGGGGGGAACTCAAAGAGCAGGGATCCCATGCCGAGCTCATGGCCCTCAGCGGGCTCTATGCCAGCCTCTATCGGCTGCAAGATCTGGGCGGCTAGCAGGGTGCTTCTGCCCAACCGTCAGCGACTGGCGCCAAAGCGAGACCGAATTGCCTTTAGGGTGGTGAAGCTGGCATCCGCGAACGCGATGCGAGCCTTGCAGAGTAACAGATTGCCGTTATCCACGGCAGTGTCTCTCAAGCTGGCCAAACCATCGCCGGCCTGCACCAGGGCACGGCGGCCCCAGCTAGAGAAATTTTTGCTGAGGGTGTTGATCAAGCGTTCCATAGGGATTGGACATTCCGCTCCTTGTCTTCCACCTAGCCTACTCCCCCAGCCGCAGGTATCCACAGAGGGCCATCAAGAAAATTGTTTGTTACAGATTGTTAAAAACTTGCCGTCAAGCCGGCAGACTGGCTATGATAGGCCCCAAGTTTGGCAAGCAATTCAAAGAAAGCGGTTAGCCATGAATCATCGGCCAGAGGTAGTGGAAGGCACAGAGTCCAAGCAGAAGGTGACCCTGTATCTCTCACCTGAGCTGCACCGGAATCTGAAGATTCGGGCTGCCGTGGAGCGGGAGCCGATGTCGGCAGTGGCAGAGAAGGCCATTACCTTCTATCTGCTTCACCCAGAGGTCATTGAAGGGGTACAAGGTAGCGCCTATCGTGTCCATCAATGTCCCAAGTGTAGTCACCCATTTGTTATCCGCGATGGAGAGGTGGTTTCCCTGCACCAGACATCGGCTGCCGAAGCCATCCTTGAAGAGGTGGAGCCAGAATACTGGGGATCGGCTGCTGGCTCGGAAGAGCAACGGCAGGATGCTCTGGTACCCTGCTAGAACGCTCCCAAGCGGGCCCCCTTCAGGAACTTGAGCTGATAGGAGCAGACAGCAACACAGAAGGCTTCTAAAATCCTCTCAAAATCCATCCAACAAGGGCGTACTCCCAAGTGCAATCCAATACCTAGGCAACTCGAACCCCATTTTTCAACCGTTCTGGCGGCTCCTGAAATTTCCCCTCTGCAGTTGGTGTTTCCCATGCAAGAGCTAAGCATCCTCATTCAAGCTCAATACCCACTGCTGTACCTGCTGACTCCAGAGGAGGAACGGGCAGAAGCGGCTCTGGCAGCAATTGCCCGCACCCTTAAGCCTCAGCGTCGCCTATTCATTTGGACAGTTACCCACGGCATCGTCGAATACGGCAACCCCCGCAGCCTCACCCAGCACAACACCCAATCCCCCCAGCCCGCCATCCAGTGGGTAATGGAGCAAAAGGATCCCGCCATCTGCGTCTTCAAAGACCTACATGACTTCTTGGACAACACCGAGGTGAAGCGCTGGCTGCGGGATGCTATTGCCAGCCTGAAGGGATCCCACAAAACCATCCTGCTCATGTCGCCGGTGCAGGTGATCCCGGTCGAGCTGGAGAAAGACATTTGCGTAGTGGACTTCCCCCTGCCGGACATGGCCACATTGGAGCGCGCCCTCAACCGCCAGCTGGAGCAGATCCCGCGCTCCCTGCCTTTGGCTCCTGATACCCGCGAAAAGTTGCTCAAGGCGGCCCTGGGCCTAACGCAGGACGAGGCAGAAAAAGTCTACCGCAAGGCTGTGGTGATGCATGGTCGCCTCACCGAGGCAGAAGTAGACATCATCCTCTCTGAGAAGAAGCAGCTGATCCGGCGCAACGGCATTCTCGAGTTTATCGAAGAGGACGAGACCATCGACGCCGTTGGCGGTCTGGAAGAGCTGAAGCGCTGGCTGCTGCAACGTTCTGAGGCCTTCACTGAGCGGGCCCGCGCCTATGGACTGCCTCAACCCAAGGGTATGCTGATCCTGGGCGTGCCTGGCTGCGGTAAGTCGCTGATCGCCAAGACCACTGCCCGTCTCTGGGGCCTGCCCCTGCTGCGTCTGGACATGGGCCGCGTTTATGATGGCTCCATGGTGGGCAAATCGGAAGCGAATCTGCGCAGTGCCCTGCGAACTGCTGAATCTCTCGCCCCTGCCATCCTTTTCATCGACGAGCTGGACAAAGCCTTTGCTGGATCAGCAGGCTCCAGCGATTCTGACGGGGGCACCTCCAGCCGCATCTTTGGCTCTTTCCTAACCTGGATGCAGGAGAAGCGCTCGCCGGTCTTTGTCATGGCCACCGCCAACCGTGTGGACCGTCTGCCGGGCGAATTCTTGCGCAAGGGCCGTTTTGACGAAATCTTCTTCGTGGACTTGCCCAACATCAACGAGCGCATCGAGATCTTTCGGATCCACCTGCAGAAGCGGCGGCGCGATATCAGCCGCTTTGACCTGCGCCAGCTAGCTGCCGCCTGTGAAGGCTTCTCCGGCGCAGAGATCGAACAAGTTTTGATTGCTGCCATGTACGAAGCGTTTGCCCAGAACCGTGAGTTTACCCAGCTGGACATTCTGGCAGCAACGAAAGCAACTCAACCGCTATCTCGCACCATGACGGAGCAAGTGGTAGCGTTGAGGGAATGGGCCCAGCAGCGGGCTCGGCCTGCAGCGGCCTCTGTAGCCGAGTACCAGCGGCTGGAGTTCTAGGAGGAGGTGAGGATCCAAAGCTACCTTGACAGAAGCAGGGACGGCAGGGCCCAAACCTTCCCCAAAGAACAGTGCCCATTGTTTGTGTCGATGTTCCAACCCCTACACACAGGAGAGAAACACCATGTCTCATTTTAGCACCCTGCGTACCAAAATCACCGACGGTCAAGTCCTGATCAACTCTCTGCGCGATCTCGGCTACACCGTTAAGCTGAACGCCGACGTGCGTGGCTACAACGGCCAGCGTGTTCGCGCTGACATCGTGGCTCAGTTGGAAGGCGACTACGATCTGGGCTGGTCGAAGAATCCCGACGGTTCCTACGACCTGATTGCCGATTTGTGGGGCGTGGCCAAGAAGCACAACCAGACCGAGTTGATCAACTCCATCAACCAGAAGTACGCCGTCAACAAGACCTTGGCCGAGGTGAAGCGTCCTGGCCTGAACAACGCCAACGTTAAAGTGGTGGTGCACTAAGCCGGATCCTGTCTCGCCATCGCTGCAGCGATCTACACCGACTAAAGTTAGGAGGGGCTGAATCCAGCCCCTACTTTTTGGCTTGGTTTTTGGATTGGAGGGGCTGCGACCCGAAGGAGGAACCTACGCTTCTGTGAGAGCGGCAATGCCGGGCAGCACCTTCCCTTCCAATAGCTCCAGGCTGGCTCCGCCACCGGTGGAGATATGGGTCATTTTGTCGGCCAGGCCCACTTTTTCCACGGCAGCCACCGAGTCGCCGCCGCCGATGATGGTGGTGGCTCCCGCTTGAGTGAGATCGGCCAGGGTGCGGGCGATGGCTTCTGTGCCCAGGGCAAAGCGGTCGAATTCGAACACGCCCATCGGCCCATTCCAGACCACGGTTTGGCACCCCTGCAGGGCAGCCTGGAAGGCTTTGATCGATTCCGGGCCGATGTCCAAGCCCATCCAATCCTCGGGGATGGCGTGGATGGAAACGGTCTGGGCCTGGGCATCTTTGTCAAACCTATCGGCTACCACCACATCCACCGGCAGCAGCAGCTCCACCCCCCGCTCTTTGGCTTTTTCCATCAGGGAGCGGGCCAGATCCAGCTTGTCGGTTTCCACCAAAGACTTGCCGGTTTGGATCCCTTGGGCTTGGTAAAAGGTAAAGATCATGCCGCCGCCGAGGAGGAGCTTATCCACCTTCTCCAGCAGCCTCTCGATGACGCCGATTTTGCTGGACACTTTGGAGCCGCCGATGATGGCCGCCAAGGGGCGCCGCGGATTCTCGATGGCGCCCGAAAGAAACTGCAGCTCCTTTTCCACCAGGTAGCCGGCCACAGCAGGCTGGAGGTAGGCGGTGACGCCGGCAGTGGAGGCGTGGGCGCGGTGGGCGCTGCCAAAGGCGTCGTTGACAAACAGGTCGGCCAGTGAGGCCAGCTTGCGGGCAAATTCCGGGTCGTTGTCCTCCTCTTCTGGGTAGAAGCGGACGTTTTCCAGCAGGGCCACCTGGCCGTTTTCCAGGCGGTTCACTACCGCCTCGGCCTCAGGGCCGATGCAGTCGGGGGCAAAGGCAACCGGCTGGCCCAGCAATTGAGAAAGACGGGTGGCTACGGGGGCCAGGCTATTGCCCTCGCGGGCGACCTTAACCGCGCCTGTCTCTTTGTCCTTCTTGACGGGGCGGCCCAGGTGGCTGGTGAGGATCACTTTGGCGCCTGCCTGGGTGAGGGCCTGGACGGTGGGCAGAGCAGCCCGAATGCGGGTGTCATCGGTAATGTTGCCCTGGGCGTCCAAGGGGACATTGAAATCGGCTCGCACCAGCACGCGCTTGCCGGCCAGATCAAAGCCGGATGACAGCAGGGATCCCAGTGTTTGTTTGGCCATCGTTGTTTTCCCCCGGACTGCAGAAAGTCTTTATTTTTTCTTCCGTATGTATCCTACCAGCGATTGGGATCCCGGCAGTGAGACAGATGGGCTTCGGGATCCCCTTGTCCTGCTGCTGGTGCCGGGTTGGCCTTCCGTCTGACCCTTGGCCTCAGCGATTGTAACGGTTTGCAAATAGAATAAAAATGTTGCTTTGTCGTTACCCTCATGCGTGTTGCCATTGCTGGTGGCGGGCTGGCCGGGCTGGCCTGTGCCAAGTATCTCTGCGATGCCGGGCATCAACCGCTCCTCTTTGAGCGGCGGGATGTTTTGGGTGGCCTGGTGGCTGCCTGGAAAGATGCCGACGGCGACTGGATCGAGACGGGGCTGCACAACTTTTTTGGCGCCTACCCCAACACGTTGCAGCTGTTCCGGGAGCTGGGCATCTCCGATCGCCTGCAGTGGAAGGAACACAGCTTGATTTTCAACCAGCCGGACAAGCCGGGCACCTATTCCCGCTTTGACCTGCCGGATATTCCCGCTCCTTTCAACGCCATTGTCGGCATCTTGCGCAACAACGACATGCTCACCTGGGGGGAAAAGGTGAAGTTTGCCCTGGGGCTGGTGCCGGCCATGATTCGCGGCCAGCGCTATGTGGAGCAGATGGATCGCTATAGCCTCTTGGAATGGCTGCGGCGGCAGGGTATTGACGAGCGGGTCAACACCGATATTTTCATTGCCGTCTCCAAGGCCCTGGCCTTCATCAACCCGGATGAGATCTCGGCCATGGTGCCCCTGACCGCCCTGAACCGCTTTTTGCAGCAGAAGGATGGCTCCAAAATTGCCTACCTAGACGGCGCTCCCCCAGAGCGGCTCTGCCAGCCGATGGTGGACTACATTGTCGCCCGTGGGGGGGAAGTGCATTTGAAGGCGGCGTTGCAGGACATTCGTCTCAACCTCGATAACAGCGTGGCCGGGTTTTGCTTAGCCACCCCCTCTGGGCCGGTGGAGGTGACTGCCGATGCCTATGTCTCGGCCCTTTCGGTGGACGCGCTCAAGGAGCTGCTGCCGGCGCAGTGGTGGGGGATCCCCTTTTTCCAAAAGCTGCGTGAACTGGAGGGGGTGCCAGTAATTAGCCTGCAGATCTGGTTTGACCGCAAGATTACTCACATCGATCACTCCTTGTTTTCCCGCTCGCCGCTATTGAGCGTGTATGCCGACATGAGCAACACCTGCCGGGCCTATGCCGATCCGGAGCGGTCCATGTTGGAGCTGGTGCTGGCTCCGGCTGCCGAGTGGATTGATCGCGGCGATGAGGAGATCTTTGCCGCCACGCTGGAGGAACTGAAAAAACTCTTTCCCCAGCACCTTACCGGCCCCAACCCCGCCCGCGTGCGCAAGTGGGTGGTGGTGAAAACGCCGCGCTCGGTCTACAAGGCTACCCCTGGCAGACAGCAGTATCGCCCCACTCAAGTTACCCCTATTCCCAACTTCTTCTTGGCGGGCAGCTACACCCTACAGCCCTTCCTGGGCAGCATGGAGGGGGCCATCCTCTCCGGCAAGTGGGCGGCGGAGGCCATCAACAAGGGGATCCCATTTCAACGCGCTTCTGTCTCGGCCTCAACTCTGGCAGCTGCGGGGGTCTAGCTCTCCGCCGTCCGCCTCCTATGCCTTTCGAATCTTTCTTTTCCCCACAACCTCTTCTAGGCTATCCGCGGCGTCCGCTTTCCCGTAGTGTTGATATGTGCCCTCGCCGTTTCCCTTCCTTCTCTATCCTGGCCCTGCGCCCCTGGAGATCAGCCAGATGAGTCCGCTTGAGCAATCTTTTGCCCTCTGTCGCCAGATTACGGCCAAGCACGCTAAGACTTTCTACCTGGGATCCCTGCTCTTGCCCCAGTCCAAACGGCGGGCCATCTGGGCCATCTACGCTTGGCTGCGGCAAACCGATGAGTTGCTGGATGGACTGGAAGCCAGCCAGGCAGAGGTGGAGGTCACCCGCAGCAAGCTGGAGCAGTGGGGATCCCATCTGGAGTCGCTCTTCCAGGGAGGCGAGCCGCAAGTCCCCACGGACCTCGCTTTGATCCACACCATCCGCACCTACCGCCTTTCCATCGAGCCGTTTCGCGAGATGCTGCGGGGGCAGAGCATGGACTTGGATACCCAGCGCTACGCCACCTGGGAGGATCTGCGGGTCTACTGCTACCGCGTGGCTGGGGTGGTGGGGCTGATGTGCTCGGAGATCATGGGGTTTGTGCCGGGCCGGGATGGCCGCGAGGAGGCGGTGGCGCTGGGGATCGCCATGCAACTAACCAACATCTTGCGGGATGTGGGAGAGGACGCCCGCCGCGGGCGGATCTACATCCCCCTGGAAGATCTGCGCCGCTTCAACTACTCCGAGCGGGACCTGTTTAACTATGTTATTGACGAGCGCTGGATGGCTTTGATGGACTATGAGATCCGGCGGGCTAGAGAGCTCTATGCCCAAGCGGAACGGGGGATCCCTACCCTGCAGCCGGACTCCCGCTGGCCGGTAGCCGCTTCCTTGATGCTCTACCGGCAGATTCTCAACGCCATCGAGCGCAACCACTACCAGGTTTTTCGCACCCGCGCTTACGTGTCCACTCTCAGCAAGGCATTGGCGCTGCCGGTGGCCTGGTGGCGGTCGCGGCGCTCCAACTACTACGGTTACTAGTAGGGAGCAGCAAGCAGTTCCCCACGGCCGCGGCAGCAGAAAACAAGAAGACCTCTAATACAGCGAAGAAAACCTATGGTAAGCCGTGCCCTGACCCTACCCTATCAGCGAATCTGGGAAGACAGTTTAACCATCTTCTGGCGCGACTGGCTGGATCTGCGGGGGCGAGTTTGGCAGGTGGTGGCCTCGGGGCTGGTGGCTCCCCTCATCTACATTGTTGCCTTTGGGGTGGGCCTAGGGGGATCCCTGCGGGCCGAAGCTTTGGCCGAGGTGGCCGGATCCACGGCGGCAGGTTCTTATTTGCGCTTTATCTTGCCGGGGATGGTGGCTCTTTCAGCCATGACCATCAGCTTTGCCGGCACCACCTTCTCCATTTGTGGATCGCGGCTATTTACCAAGAGCTTTGAAGAGCTGCTGCTGTTGCCGGTGCACCCCTTGTCTTTGCATCTGGGCAAGGTGCTGGCGGGCATTGCCCGCGGCCTGCTGACGGCCTTGGGGGTGTTGGCGGTGGGGGTGCTGGGTACGGGGGCCTGGGGCCTGCTTCACCCCTTGTCGCTGTTGGTTCTACTTTTGGATTGCGCCGTCTTTGCCGGCATTGGGGTAATTGCTGGCTTGAAGGTGCCCAGCCTGGAGAGTGTGGGCGTGCTAACCAACTTTTTGATTACGCCCATGTCTTTTCTGGGGGCCACCTTTTTCGATCCCGCCCAGTTGCCGACCTACCTGCAGGTGCTGGTCTATTGCCTGCCCCTTTCCTACGCCAGCATTGGCATGCGGGCAGCCGCCTACCAGCCGCTTGCGGAGTTTCCCTGGTACACGGTGGGAGTTTTGGGCGGCTTGGCGGTAATCCTGGCTTTTGTGGGAGCTTATCTGTTTTCCCACCAGCAGGACTAGCTGCCCTTGCCAAATACTTCTGGGTAGCGAGCCAGCTGCTCTTGCAAATCTTGGTTGTAGCGCAGAACAAGCACGCGGTAGCCCCGTCCCTGCAGCTGCGAGCGCAGTTGGCGATCCCGTTCCGCTTGGGCAGGCTGGTCGTGGACTGGGCCATCGCAGAAGATGCAGACGTTGGGATCATAGAAGAAGTCGACAACACAGCGGGGATCGGCAATGGCTTTCTGAGCGTCGTCGGGAAGGCGATAACCCCCTGCTGCGAGGGTCTCCAGAAAGCGGCGCTCCAGTTCCGAGCGGGGATCGATGAGCTGGCGCAGCCACTCCAGGTGCTCTTGGCGGGAGCGACCCAGGGAGCGCAGCTCGGTGCGGCTGTTGGCCAGCAGGCCCAAAAGATCCCGGATCTGATAGCGGTCAAGCTGCAGCGCTTCCCGTTGGTTGGCATAGCTGAGCAGGCATTCGTAGCAGGCTGCTCGGCATTCGGGCCGCAGGTCTTGGATCCCGGCCTCTGAAAGCTGGAAGTGACAGATCTCCAGCGCCACTTGGGCCACTTCCGCTAGAGCCTGGGGCTCTTCCACCAGGCGCCGCACGACGCCAGCGCCCCCTTCTGCTGTTTCGTAGAAGAGCATGGCCTGATGGGATCCCTGGCCGATGCACTCGGCGGCCAGCTCTGTCTCTTCTAGCTCAAAGGTCTCTTCGATCCCTCGCTTGAGGGCATAGCGCAGGGTGGTCTCCAGGGCCTGCGGATTCTCCACCCCTGGCTGAACCAGGCGCACCAGCAACAGGTTTTGGGTACTGCGCACCGCCAGGCGAATGGACTGCAGGGGGACTGGGTTG
Organism: Synechococcus sp. R55.8; assembly: GCF_047461895.1. Taxonomy (NCBI): domain Bacteria; kingdom Bacillati; phylum Cyanobacteriota; class Cyanophyceae; order Synechococcales; family Synechococcaceae; genus Synechococcus; species Synechococcus sp. R55.8. The sequence goes on from NZ_JANSIB010000050.1 coordinate 10,807, forward strand.
GACGAGCCTGCCCTGTTCCGCTCAAGCTGAGCTCGCGAGGGAACTTCCCCATTTTCAAAGTTGACCAAAAAGCCGCGCCCTCCACTTCCCCGCCAGCCGTGGTTGATGCGTAGCAGGGTGGCCGCCGGGGCATAGCGCAACTGCAGCAGGGGAGTTTGTCCGCTCAGCACATCAGCTTCTTGGACGCGGTAGCCAGAGCTTTCGGGAGCAAACTGGAAGAAGGTCTGCAGCTCGTAGCCTTGCCGCCGCCGCTCCTCTTCGTCAGCTGTGATGCGATCCCGCCGCCGCATGCGCACATTGGGCATTTCCAGAAGCTGGGTAAAGAGGCTGTTTTGCCCATCGAACTGGGTGCCGCAGACGGGGCAGCAATCCAGGTGGGGATCGGCAAAGGCCCCACAGCTAAAACAGAGCTTGTGGCTACTTTTGCGCTCCTCCAGGCCGCCGGGCGGAGCCTGAAACGCCACTGCTTCCCACTGGCAGCCCTCATGGTAGAGGAAGTTGTGGGGAGCAAACTCGCGGATAGCCAAAAAGCGAGGCCGGGCGATGAACTCGCCCTCGCTGCCGCGGGGCACCCAGGCCCGCACCGGCAAGGCAGGGAAGTTGTAGCCGGGCAAGAAGCCTTCGCTAGCCAAATAGCGGTAGGGATAGAAGTCGCTTTCCTCCCGCTGGGTTCCAATCTGCAGCAGCAAGTTGCGCTGGCGCAGGGCTTCTTGCTGGCGGCGCTCGGCTTCCTGTTGGTCTTTCTTTTGGCGAGTCGTCTGGAGCTGGCGGTTAGCGGCTTCCAACTGCTGCGTGGCAGCCCGATAGAGCTCTCGCCAGCGATCGAAAGCTCGGTCAAAAGCCTGGGGTGCCTCTTCAATGACCTGCTGAAGCCAGCGCTCGCTAAACCAGCCGCTTTTATCTAGGAGTTGGCGATCGGCGGCCAGCAGCTTCTGCACCTGCTCCTTCACTTGTTGGCGGGCAGACTCCTCAAGTTGGATTTGCTGGGCCACTGTCTCCCTGAGGGGCAGCTCTTCCCGATCCGCGTCGATGACGGTTTCAATGGAATTGCCTAGGGGCAGGCGCACCTGAGCCAACCAAACGGCGTGGATGTGAGCGCGCAGCAGCGATTCGTTGGCTAGATCCAGGCGGGGAGGGCGCACTCGACCGGCCACCATCTCGGCGCGGCGGCGGAAGTAGTACTGGTCGTGGCTGTTGAAAGCACTGCAATACGTTACGATTAGCCCCGGTTGCCCCTGGCGGCCTGCGCGTCCACTGCGCTGAGCGTAGTTGGCCGGCGTTGGAGGGACGTTGCGCAGATGTACCAGATCCAAATCGGCAATATCGACCCCCAACTCCAGGGTTGGCGAGCACACCAAATAGGGAAGGCGTCGAGCTTGATCCTCCCCGCGAAAGCGCCTTTCTCGCTGCTCCCGCTCTCCTGGCCGAACCACTTGGGCAGTGTGCTCCCTAGCCTCCAGGGATCCCAGCCCTGCTGCCCCGGCCTGGTAGAGGCGCTGGAAAAAGAGATTAACGGGGCGGCGGGCAGAGGAGTAGCCGCTCTGCTCGGCCCGGCGGGAATACAGAGGATCTGGCGGCGGCGAGCCATCGCCCAGGCACCAGCGCAGACAGCCAGCGTTGAGCTGGTAGGCTTCCTGGCCATTCTCCGAGTGGCGCCGCAGCAGGTCGTAGCTAACTAGGAGAGAAAGCAGGGACTCTAAAAACCTGTCGTAGGCTTCTTGGTTCAGATCAAGGCGCCTGCGGAGGAAGCGACCAATGGTGCTGCGGGGGCCCAGGCTGAGCATTTGCCCGTTTTCCCGGGAAGGGTTCTGGCGCACAAAGAAGCGAGCCGTCCGCAACTCCTCATGCTCTTCCAGGCCCCAAAACTCATTGAGATATTGCTGGGCGCGCCGGCGCAGCCTTCTCTGGGGCTCTGCCTTGAGCACGGGCACATCGATGGCCAATTGGCGCCGAAACTGATCCAACAGAGCCCGCAGCAGTTGCTCTTGCTCGTCAGGGCTGGCTTGGGCAAACCAGGGGTGAAGGGAAGCCAGGGCTGAATTTTGGCAGAGCTCCCCGAGGCCGCGGTACTCGATTTTCAGCAGGCCCACCTGTTCCAAGTTGGGGTGGGTAACCCGCCAGCCGCGCCGCAGATCTTCATAGAGCCGGTATTCGGTTAGCTCGCTAAAGGTCTGCCACACTTCCTCGGCACTGGGCGAGTCGGGATCCAAAGCCGGGTTTTGGGCAATGTCGGCAAGCTCCAGGCCAGAAGCCCGCACCACTTCCTGGGCCACCTCGTCAAAGCCCAGCTCTTTTTTCTTGAGGAGGGCAGCATAGAGCGAGGCCCGCAGAAGGGCCACATGCACAAAATCGTTGAAGTGGCCGGCCTGCAGGGAGGCGTCCTGGCGGTTGTCGGTAAAAGTCAGCAGCTTGCTGCAAGCGGCCTGGGTTTGCTCGGCATGGCGCAGCAGAGAAGTGGCCAGAATGGTGGTGGCGCTGGAGCGGCCTTCGCTGGAGAGGGAAGCCAGCTTGGCGAACTCCCGCTCCCGCTCACTGTAGTACTCGCCGCAAGCTAGGCAAAGAGAAAAGGGCTGGGGCTGCCACCACATCTTCTGCGCCTCCGCCTGGGGGTACTCGGAAAAGGAGCCATCCGGGCGCACCCAGACGGCTTGGGGGACGCGCTTTCCCCAGTTGGACCTGAGTCTGCCCTCAGGGGTGTACCAGTCTTCGGGGATCTGCTCCAGCGACCACTCGTTGTCAAGAGGATCCAAGCTGAGGTAGCCGGCCTGCTGGTCTTCGCCTTCCTCAACCTCTTCCCCCAGAGGATAGGGCAGGAAGTGAGTCTTTGACCTGAGGACGTGGTAGTAGTCCTGGCCACAGTGGCGGCAGAACTTGACGGGGAAAAACAGCTTTCCTTCCCCTGCTTGCACTTGTCCTTCCAGGGAAAACTGCCGCTTGTCCCGACTCTCCAGGGTGGCATAGAGGGTGCGGCCCTGGGAGATAAACTGGTGCAACTTCAAGGCCGGGCCGCGGCTAGAGCCCTCCCGCAGGCTGCTGGCGTGGGCCAGAAACTGGCGTAGGGACTCGGTGCAGCTCTCAGGGGTAGTGCTGGTCAGCTCTGCCAGTTGGGCGGCTACCTTGGAAAGCTTCCTGGGCACGCGGCGCCTGAAGCTGCCATCGGGACTTTGCTCCAGGCCCAGCTCATACTCTAGCCAGCGCATCAGGGGATGGCGGCGCAGATCGGCCTGGTTTGTAGGCCAAGGCAAGTCCAGGGCGCTCTTCAGCTCTGCCACCGTGGGTGGGCCGCCCTCGGTGAGGGGGGCCAGGGTTTCCTCAATGACGTGCTCCGGCCCAAAGGGATGGCCGAAAAAGCGGCTGGCAAAGGCGGCTACAGTCTGGCGGCGCTCCTGGGCGTCGGCTTCTGGTCGGGAGATCATGGTGGCGCTGGTGCCAATATGCACCAAGTTCTTGGCCCCACAGCGTCCTTTTAGGCGGCGAACCAGCATGGCCACATCGGCCCCCTGCCGGCCTCGGTAGGTGTGCAGCTCGTCAAAGACCAGAAAGCGCAGCCCGTTGGAACTTAAAAAGCGCTGATCTTCGGGGCGCACCAAAAGCAGCTCCGCCATCACGTAGTTAGTAAGCAGAATTTGGGGCGGATCCCGGCGCAGATCTTCCCGGTCGCTTTCTGCAGTTTCCCCGGTGTACTTGGCAAAGCGCAGCGGAAAAGGGCGATGGTAGGCGCGCTCGTAGCGCTCGCGCAGAGTTTGTAAAGACTGGTATTGGGAGTTAACCAGGGCGTTCATGGGATAGACCACCAGGGCCGTCACCTGGCCCAGGGATCCCCCCTGGCGAATCCAGTTGTCAATGATGGGCAAGAAGTAGCAAAGGCTTTTGCCAGAGCCGGTGCCGCTGGTAACGACAAAACTCTTGCCTGCTAGGGCCTTGGCAACAGCTTCCTCCTGGTGGCGGTAGAGGCGGAAGGGTCTGCCATCCTCAAAGCGGAAAATGCGGGCTGTTTCTTGGGCAATGCGCCCCGCCTCGGCCAACTCGTCAACGGTTGGACCAGATACATAACTAGGGCTGAGCTGGAGGAGGGGTTCTGGCCAGAGGTGGATCCCTTCCTCTAGAGCTTGATTCACAAAGGCTTGCGCCCGTTGGTCGCCAATGAGAAAAAAGGAGCGGACAAAATCGCGATAGTCGTCCAGAACAGTGGCGTGGAGATCAAAGATGGCGGACATCGAATCTGCCCTTAAGGCCCGCTTGGTTAGCTCAAGCCTAGCTTGAAGATGCCGCAAGTGGTGTTTGAAACCGCACCCACCAAGATCTACGGCCCGCTGAACGGCAAAAAGATATCTCCGAAGTGGGATCGGCAATGCGCCAGCTTCCCCCACACCTCCAGTACCCGCCGACGGCTGCAGCGTTCTCCGAATGCAGGAACCAGAATCCCTTGCCTTTAGGCAGGGGGTATGTCAAGAGAAAACTGGTCTGCAGAAGGCCACCTCTGCCTCATGGACGAATAACCCGCAATCCTAGATGCGCCTCGTAGCCATCGAAGTCACTGTCGTGGTGGAGGAGCGGAACATTGTTCTCAATGCACCAAGTGGCAATCAAACTGTCTATTGTTTTGCGCACCGTCACGCCTTTGCGACGCAACAAGCGAAAGTTCTGCGCACTTTTCACCGCCAGGGAGGGGTTAACCATTTGCACCTGATGCAATTTCACCAGAGCACAGCGAGCCTGCTCGAAATCGGCATCTTTGCGAAAGCCCTGCAAGACTTCTGCCAAAATCAGGTCGCCCACCAGGATAAGAGTTTGATCCAGGGCCCAATCCAGATAGTCGGTGTGAAGCGATGAAATGCCGTTGAAGTAATCAATCCAGATGGTGCTGTCCACCAGGATCATCCTCAGTCCTGCAGGCACGACAGGCGTTGCTGCTGCAAATTGCCCTCCCATTTCAACTTGCCGCGTAAGTTGCGGATCTCAGCTTGCTCGTGTAGGCGAATCAGGACACGCAGCGCTTCGTGAATCACCTCGCGCTTGGTCTTGAGGCCGGTTACCTGGCGGGCACGCTCGATCAGGTCGTCATCCAGGACGATGTTGGTGCGCATGAGGAGCCACTTGTGTGTATAGAAATGTAGATCTATGTGTATTCTAAGCTTTTATTGAGTGCTGCGCCAGCTTCTCCCACGCCTCCAGCACCAGCCGCCGGGTGCGGTATTCGCCGTACATCCGCTGCTCCTTCTCCTTCAGCACGCGAAAGGTTTCGCCGGGGAAGGTGCTAGCGGCAGCGCGGGTAGCGTAGCCAGCCGAGTCGAGCGGGTCTGCCACCTCTTCCCGCGGGTCGAGTATGTCTTCCAGTTCGCGTTCGGTGAGGTCTGCCGGGTCGAGGATGTAGCGCAGTTGCTTGCGGGTGAGGCCGTAGAGCCGGGCGTAGTACGCATCCAGTTCAGCGCGGAGGATGGCGCGGCGTTCCTCGTTCCAGGTGAACGGCGGGAAGGGGAAGCCCTCACCCAGTGCTGCGGGCGAGGGGGTCGGGGGGTGAGGTCTAATCACAGCCCGCAATCCTTCGTCTGCCTCTCGCCATACGTCGTCGGCGAAGGGTTTCATATCCCAGGCGGTGTAGACCAGTTCCAGCACGCGCGGGACGATGAAGCGCAAATCTTCGGGGGTGTAGGCTTCGGGCGGCAGGACGGGGAGTTGCTCGACGTAAAAGAAGTTCATGTTAACGCCTGCCAGTTTTTGACGAACGACCCAGTCAAATGGGAGCGAAATCAAGTTACCTGTCAGGGTTGCTGTGAGTACTGAGTTGGTATCTGGAAACAGTAGAAATACATTATCTCCGGCTCCTGTCGCGGGTATTAAGGTGAATATGGCAGTGCGCTCATCCGTTGCCCGTGCAATGCGTCTGAATCCCAACAGCCAGCCGCGTCGCCACTCGCCCAGGCGGGCTTTGACTTCTTCCGCAGATACCCAGTACCAGGGCTGGACAACAAAGTGCGGGTCGGCGTGCTGGTGCTCATCAG
>NZ_JANSIB010000050.1:16908-18498 GCF_047461895.1 Synechococcus sp. R55.8
ACCCAGTACCAGGGCTGGACAACAAAGTGCGGGTCGGCGTGCTGGTGCTCATCAGGCGTGGGCAGTTGGGTGCTGGAGCGGTCGCGCACGCCCTCATAGGTGCCGTAGCGGTGGTCATAGTGCCAGATCATCTTGGCTTCGTAGAGGGGGAGGTAGCCCTCACCCCCGGCCCCTCTCCCAAGGCTTTGGGAGAGGGGAGAAGGATGCTCGTAGGAATGGGCAGTGACATAGGCAGCAATCTCTTGGAGGACTTGTTCTGTGCGGTCGAGTATCTGGTCATTGGTAAAGCGCAGCATGGCAAAGCCATGTTCGCGCAGGATTTCCTCCCGCAAACGGTCGCGTTCCTGCTGAGTGGGTTCGCGGTGCACGGCGCCATCTATCTCAATGATCAGGCGGGCATCGTCACAGAAGAAATCGGCGATGAATTGTCCAATCGGATGTTGACGCCGGAATTTTCGGCCTAGCAGCCGACGGTCACGCAACAATTCCCAGAGCAGGCTTTCGGCGGTCGTCGCCTCGCGACGCAACTGCCGCGCCCTGGCAATCAGTTCCCGGCTGGCCTTGGGTAATTCGTACCCTCCTTCTCCCGCAGCGCGAGAAGAGAGGTCGGGGGCTGCGATCCTTCCCCCCTCTCCCGCAGCGTGAGAGAGGGGGCTAGGGGGTGAGGGCACAAACACATTCCCCACCAGCTGGTAACCTTGCTTTTCCAGCTCTGCACGGGTGCGGAAGAGGTGCGAGTCGTTGGACATGTGGAACATCGCCATGAAGCGCACGTCCCAAGGGTTTTCACCCGTGTGTTCGTTAACCAACACCGGCACGCGCTGATAGATGGCGCGGGTCAGGTCGGCATCTTGCCGGGTGCGGAAGACGGGCAGGGTGCGGGTGTTGGGGTTGATGCGGGCAATGTCGTCCGCTGTGAGGGTGAAAACGCGACGCGGGTCGCGCAGGTGATCGGCATGGGTGGCGAAGAAGGTGAAGGTAGTGGCGTCGGTTGGGGTGCGGCCGCCGGTGAGGGTGAGCAGGCAGAATTTGTAACTGCGATGTACGCCGGGGAAGAGCGCTTCGCGGTTCTCAAAATCGAACAGACTGGCCAGTTGTCCCTGTTCCACCAGATCGGCGAAGAAGAACTGATTGGTGGCGTCGGTGGCAATGCCGGTAGGAATGATGATGCCGGCCCGCCCGCGCGGGCTGAGCAGGTTACGCACGCGCTCGGCAAAGACGGAATAGGTGTTGATGTCGCCGCGGCCGGTGAGGGGATATTGACCACTGCCCCGTAAAAAGCGGCTGGTGCTTTCGGCGCCGTGCAGGGCACGCTGGTAGTCGTGCCAGAGGGCGGGGTTGGTCTGGGGTAGGTCGGCGATCAGCCGTTTGCGGGCGGCGGCATTCGGAGCCCGAGCAATGGCGGTATTGCGGCTGGCAAAGAATTCTTCTTCCTGCAACTTGATGCGTTCCCAGGGTGGATTGCCGAGGATGACATCGAAGCGGGGGGGGGGGGGGGGGGGGGGGGGGCGGGGGGGGCGGGGGGGGGGGCGGCGGGGGGGGGGGGCGGGGGCGGGGGGGGGGGGGGGGGGGGCGGGGGGGCGCGGGGGG
>NZ_JANSIB010000051.1:0-2227 GCF_047461895.1 Synechococcus sp. R55.8
TGCGATCGCTTCTTTCCTGAACCATGTTCAGGAGAGTTCAGCGTGAATGTATCAGAAACCGCTACAATCCAAATCTCAACGAGGCTAAAAGCAACCATGGCACAAGCACTGGAACTCAATACCGAGAACGTCGAGAAAGTCCTGAACGAGCTGCGTCCTTACTTGATGGCCGATGGGGGCAATGTGGAATTGGTGGAAATCGATGGCCCGGTGGTCAAGCTGCGCTTGCAGGGGGCCTGTGGAGCCTGCCCCAGCTCGACCATGACTCTAAAGATGGGCATTGAGCGCAAGTTGCGGGAAAGCATCCCCGACATTTTAGAAGTGGAGCAGGTATTCTGAGAGGCCCTTCTTCCGCTTTGGGTTTTTGTGAGATTTCTTTAGGATTCTTCTCAAGTGTTGGATTGGGTGCCTTGATCAACTTGATCAACAGTCCCATGGTCTCTGGGTAGCCTCGGGTGGCTCTCTGCTCCCCACTTCTTTCTTCTGTGCCTTCTTCAGAGCTAGCGCATGTCTGTTCTCCTCTCCATCGCCATTCTCGCCCTGCTGATCCTGGTGCATGAGGCAGGGCACTTTGCGGCAGCCAAACTCCAAGGGATCCACGTCAACCGCTTCTCGCTGGGGTTTGGCCCGGTGTTGTGGCGATACCAGGGCAAGGAGACAGAGTACGCCATTCGCGCCCTGCCGCTGGGGGGCTACGTGGGCTTTCCTGACGAGGATGAACATTCTCCCTACCCGCCCGACGACCCGGATCTGCTGAAAAACCGCCCCGTGCTGGATCGCCTGGTGGTGATGAGTGCGGGGGTGATGGCCAACCTGCTCTTCGCCTATCTGGTGCTGGTGTTGATGTTCGCCTCGGTGGGGATCCCCTCGGTAACGCGCCTCCATCCCGGCATTCTCATCCCTCAGGTGATGCCCGATAGCCCGGCGGAGCGGGCCGGCCTGAAGGCAGGGGATGTGGTGTTGCAGGCAGCCGATCGCGATTACAGGGGGATTGCCGACGAGACGGCGGCCTTGGCAGCTCTGAACGATTTTCAGGTGCTGATCCGCAGCAGCGAGAACCGGCCCATTCCCCTGGAGGTGCAGCGTGGGGAAGGGGATCCCCTGCAATTGACGGTGATCCCAGAGGTGCGGGGAGAGACGGTGGCCATTGGAGTGACCTTGGCCCCCCACCAGGAGGTGACCTTGCGTCCCCCTCAGAGTGTGGCTGAGATCCTCACGGAGGCGGGAAATGCCTACCAGCGGGTGGTGATGCTCAATCTGAACGGCCTGCAGCAGTTGGTTCAGAATTTCCAAAGCACGGCTGCTCAGGTCTCCGGCCCGGTGGGGATCGTCAAGATCGGGGCCGACCTGGCCCGCGATGACGCCGCCAGCCTGTTTAATTTCACCGCTTTGATTAGCATTAACCTGGCCTTTCTCAACCTGTTGCCCCTGCCCGCCTTGGACGGGGGACACATTGCCTTTTTGATCCTGGAGGCGATCCGCGGCAAACGGCTGCCCAAGCATCTGGAGGAGCGGGTGATGCAGACGGGCTTGGTGTTGTTACTGGGATTGGGGGTGGTGCTGATCTTCAAAGACACCCTCGCCATTGTCACCGGGTCGGGCTAGGGGAAGATGGCCAGCAAACGGGCCCTGCGCCAGCGAGCTTTGGAGATCCTGCTCCGGCTGAAGCGCCACTACCCCAACTCCACCTGTGCCCTCCACTACCAGACGCCGCTGCAGCTCTTGGTGGCAACCATCCTCTCCGCTCAGTGTACGGATGAGCGGGTGAATCAGGTAACGCCGGAGCTGTTTCGTCGCTTCCCGGATGCCCAGGCCCTGGCGACAGCGCCGCGAGAGGAGATCGAGGCTCTCATCCATTCCACCGGCTTCTATCGCAACAAGGCCAAACACATTCAGGAAGCCTGCCGCAAGATCTTGAGCGATTTCGGTGGTCAAGTGCCCCGCACCATGCCGGAGCTGCTCACCCTACCCGGCGTAGCCCGCAAGACGGCCAATGTGGTGTTGGCTCATGCTTTTGGCATCCATGCCGGGGTTACCGTCGATACCCATGTCAAGCGCCTCAGCCGCCGCCTCGGCCTCACTGAGCACGAGGATCCCGTGCGCATCGAAAAGGATCTGAAGCAGTTGTTGCCGCAGGCGGATTGGGAGAACTGGTCTATCCGTCTGATCGACCACGGGCGGGCCATCTGCACTGCCCGCAGGCCTCTGTGCCAGCAATGTTTTTTGG
>NZ_JANSIB010000051.1:2327-18456 GCF_047461895.1 Synechococcus sp. R55.8
CACGGGCGGGCCATCTGCACTGCCCGCAGGCCTCTGTGCCAGCAATGTTTTTTGGCGGATCTCTGCCCCAGCGCTCCTCTTCTGGGATCGGCTGCACCGGCCGAGAAAACGGATAAAAAAGCTACAAAAGCCTCGCCGGCCTGAGATGATGGTTTCTAGGCGCCCCGCGTGGCTGAGCCCCCCATTCTTCCGGCGCTTGTTTTGGCCGCCCCTCGCCCTAGAATAAGCTCCATGCAGGATAAACCCATGCCAGTCGCGCCCCCCGTTCTGGTCATTGCCGGCCTGACGGGATCCGGGAAAACTTTGGCCATCCAGCAGTTGGAACAACTGGGGTACACCGGCCTAGAAGGGATCCCGCCTGCCCAGGTGATCCCCTTGGTTGAGGCGATGCGGACCCATCACGCTGCTTTGGCCATCAGCTTGAATCTCCACGCCCAGGAGTACCGGGATCAAGTTCCCACCCTGGCTGCTTGGGTGCAATCGCAAGGGATCCCTTTCCTATTCTTGGAGGCCCGCTCCCCAGTGTTGCTCAACCGTCTCAGCGCCCACCGCCGTCCCCATCCCTACGGGGAAGCTGCCGGTTTGTGGGAGGCCATTGAGCAAGAGCGGCTGGCTCTGGCCCCGGTGCGGGAACGCTGCACCCACTGGTTGGATACCTCCGACCTCAATGCCCAGCAACTGCGGCAGCAATTGCAAGCTTTGGTGCAAGGGATCCCCCAGCCCCTCAACCTAAGGTTGGTCAGCTTCGGTTTCAAGTACGGCGTTCCCCCCGATGCCAACTTGCTATTTGATGTGCGCTTTTTGCCCAACCCCTTCTTTCAGCCCCATCTGCGCCGCCTTACCGGGCAGGATCCCCTGCTGCAGGAGTTCTTGTTTGCGGATCCCATCACACAATCCACCTACCAGCACATCTTGTCCCTGATCAAAGCGTTTTGGCCCCACTACCGCGCAGAGCGTCGCCCCCACCTGACTTTGGCTATCGGCTGTACCGGCGGTCAGCACCGCTCGGTGGCCCTGGTGGAGCGCCTGGCCCAGGATTTGCAGCCTTGGACTGTCCCTGCCGGCAACCACGTTCTTCCCGACCTGAATGTTCAGGTTCAGCATCGCCATCTGCTCGACTCTCAGCGGGAGCTGGAAGCCCGCTTTGGCCCGGCGCCCGGCGAAGCCGGCGTTGCCCAGCAACAGGTTAGGATCCCTTTGGCCGGCGTTCCTGCACCTTCCCATGGCTAAGCCCCTGCCCAGCAACAAGTCCCCTGTTTGGGGCATTCGTCGCCGCAAGGCTGCTTGGTCGGGAAGTGGCTGGAAATGGCTCTTTCCCGGTTTGGCTGTCAAACGCTGGCTGAGCCTGGCGGTTGGGGGCGTGCTGCTGATGGTGCTGGGCATTGCCATCTGGACGGAGTTGACCCCCATCTTTCGCCTGAAGCGGCTGATCGACATCACCCTGCGCCTGATCACCACTTGGATCCCGAACAACATCAGTGGCCCCCTGGTGACTGGGATCGGGCTGGTGATGGTGGTGCTGGGGTTTCGCAGCGCCATGCGCTCCATCGAGGATGTGCTGATCCCCGAGGGAGATGAAGCGCTGGTGGATAAGCTGTTGTCGCGGCGGCGTCTCAGCCGTGGTCCCCGCATTGTGGTACTGGGGGGCGGCACCGGCCTCTCCAACCTGCTGCGGGGTCTGAAGCGCTACAGCTCCAACATCACAGCCATTGTCACGGTGGCCGATGACGGGGGATCCTCAGGGCGTCTGCGGCGGGAGATCGGCGTTTTGCCCCCCGGCGATATCCGCAACTGCCTCACTGCTCTGGCCAACGAAGAAAAGCTGCTCACCGAGCTGTTTCAATATCGCTTCCAGTCGGGGGAAGGGTTGAGCGGCCACAGCTTCGGCAATTTGTTCATCACTGCCCTCACCGCGGTAACCGGCGGCGACTTGATTCGGGCCATCACTGCCACCTCGCAAGTCTTGGCCATTCAGGGGCGGGTGCTGCCGGCCACCCTGGCGGATGTTACCCTCTGGGCGGAGCTGAGCGATGGCCGCCGCGTGGTGGGAGAGTCCAACATTGCCAAAGCCGGAGGACGCATTTGCCGAATCGGCTGTGACCCCCCCAACCCTCCCGCCCTACCGGAAGTCATCGAGGCTATTGAGGCGGCAGAGTTTGTGGTGCTGGGGCCGGGTAGCCTCTACACCAGCATCATCCCTAACCTGTTGGTACCGGAAATTGTGGAAGCTCTGGCCAAAAATATGGCCCCCCACATCTACGTCTGCAACATCATGACCGAGCCGGGGGAAACCGACGGCTATACCGTTGGGGATCACGTCATGGCTCTGGATCGGGTGGCAGGAGTGCGCCTATTTGACGGCGTGCTGGTGCAGCGGGAGCCACCCTCCCCACGTGCTTTGGAGCATTACCGCCGCAGCGGTTCTGAGTTTGTGGTGTTGGATCCCGACAAACTGGCTTACCTGGGCTGCCGCGCCGTTTTGGCTAACGTCATGCAAGAGGATCCAGAGACTGGCTTAGTGCGCCACAACCCCGAACGCTTGGCTGCAATGCTGATGCGCTGGTTCGACAGACATCGCCCCCTCTAGCTTTGCCCAGGATGTCCTCTGCTGTTATTGCAGGCGGGAATAAGGGCGGGGATAGGGCTTGCGCATCTGTCGAGCCAGGTACACCTGAAAGGTTTGCGCCACCGCCCCTGCCCGCACCAGGGGAACCTCGGCCACAGGCTCGATTTGGGCAAAGTAGTCGCCATAGGTGGCTGGGATCCCTGCCCTCGGCTGGAACAGCTTGGAAGTGATGAGCAGCCCATCCTGCCCCAGCCAATCCTGCGGCTGCGACCAAAAGGCAAAGCCCCGCAAATCTGCATCCAGGCAGGTCAGAGGCTTGTCCGTCAGCGGAGCCAGGGCCATGGCGATCTGACCGCCCAAAAAATAGACATTGGTAAAAACGAACTCTGCCTCCTCAAGGGCTTGAGCCAGGTGGGGATCTGTCCGAAACCGCTGCCGCAACTGCTCAATTTCAATGAGCTGAGTAGAGGGATCCCTCTCCACCGGCCACAGCCCCATCCCTCCCGGCTCTTGCAGCAGGCCGTAGCGCACATGGGCCAGCCCCACCCCCACCACCAAACTCACCATCACTGCCGTCCCCACCAAGGTTCGCTTCGCTCCCGGCCACCGTTCCCAGAAGGATCCCAGCAGCAACGTCAGCACCCAAAACCCCGGCATGGGCCAGGTGGGCAAGATGGGCCGGTAGCCTCCCATCAAGGTAAAGGCCAACACCAGCGGTAATCCACAGGCCAGGATCAAAAGGTGCTTGAGCTCTTCATCCGTCAGCCGCATCCCGCGGAGAATCTGCAGGGCCACCCGACCCGTCCCTGCCAAACTCGCCCACCCCAAAGGGATCCCCAAGCTGGGGAACAGGTAAAAGATTTCAGAAAGGATCGTCAGCCCCAGCGCTTGCAGTTGATACCCTGCCTCCGGCACCGCCCGCCCCGCCTGAAAGCGAAAGGAGACCCAATCCTGCTGGGCGTTCCAGATCAGCACCGGGCTGAAGGCCAGCACAAAACCCAGCACCGCCAGCACCGTCCAGCCCGACCTCAAGGCACAGCGATGAACTGGGCTGAGCAGACAAAAGAGTACCAGGCCGAACCCCAAAGCCAAGCCGTGGTACTTCCCCAAGCAGGCCAGCCCCACCAAGAGACCTATGAGCGCTAGCCTAGGCCCTGGCCGATAGCGAGCCGCCCCATAGACTCCCAATTTCCCCTGCCCCAAAGGCACCGGGAAAAACTCCTGGCTGGCCACCCATAGGGTTGCTGCCGTAAAAAAGACCAGCGGACTATCCGGCAGGGTCAGCACCCCAAACCCAATCCAAAGGATGGGTGCGATGCTGATAGCCGCCAAGCTGATCAGTCCTGCCCGATCAGAGAAAAGGCGTGCTCCGGTGTAGTAAAGGAGTAGGGAAGAGCCAGAATAGAGCAGCAGGGATCCCAGTCGAATAGAAAAAGCCGACACCTGGCCGGTCAAGGCAGGCCCCAAGCCCGTTGTCCAGGCCACCAGCGGCGGATGGTCAAAATAGCTCCAATCCAGATGGCGGGTGTAGAGGTAGTAGTAGGCTTCGTCAAAGCCCGGCGGCAAAAGGGCAGCCACCAGGCCCCGCATGAACAAGCCCAACCCCAGGATTAGCCAAACCGCTCTAGGCAATGGAGGGAATCCCTTTTGGCAAATCGACAGATCTAACTTACCTTTAACACCCTCCGGGTCTACGTCCCTCTAGCAATCTGAGCAATCCGATTTTTTTGTCTCCAGCAAAATGACCGGACGCCCCAAAAGTTGACCTAGCTTCTCGGCCTCTGCCCGCGCCTCTGATTCACTGTCATCACAAAGCGCCAGGAAGAGGTTTTAAATCAAGCAAGTTAAAGGTTTGAGCTGTTGAATGTACGCAAGTGAGTTAGGTTTTTCATGTCTTCCCAGTTTCTTTTGAATGTGATTTAAAACTGTGGATCCAAGTGCGAAAAGTCTGAGGATTTGCCCGCACCTAATTCATGTTCTGAGGCATTAATTAAATTATCTCCAACACTTAAATTATCTCCAACACCTCTAAAATTTCTTGGGCTGCTTTTCGGGATCCCAAGGTCTTTCCCAGAAGCTGTGGGGTGGCATAACAGTGGGATGAGCGCCAAACTAGCGGTGGTGCTCATGTGAGGATTGCAATGGAAGGCAGACCTAGGGCTAGGGTAGGGCGGCCTGTGCCGAAATCTCTGGAGACAAGGCAAAATGGCCGGCAACTTGCCCAACGGCGCCGACGCAGAGGTTCTTGGATCCCTTCACCGCGAAGCTCTAGGCAGTGGGGAACAGCGCTGGGATGGCTCTTGGGGGAGCGGATCCCGACGGCCCGCCAGCTTGACTTTCGCGCCGGCATGACCGGACTGGCTTTGATCATCGCCGTATTTGTAACAGGAGCACGTCTGGTTTATTTGCAACATCAACAGGCACCCCTATTGCAGCAGCGAGCCGAAGCCCAGCAGCGAGCCCAGCTAAGACCTTTCATTCCTCGTCGCTCAATTGTGGATCGTCATTCTATTGCCAAGCAGCAGGCAGAATTGCTGGCCGTAGATCGCCCCGTCTATACTCTCTGGGCCCATCCCCGCCTCTTTGGCAAACGCACTCCAGAGGAAATGGCCACCGCTCTTGCTCCCCTGTTGCGGCGTCCAGTAGAGCAACTGGCGCAGCGGCTGTCGGTTAATCATGCGGTGCGGGTGGAGCGCTGGGTATCCCAGGAGGTGGCGGATCAAATTCAGGCTCTGCATCTGGATGGCCTGGAGCTGGTGAGCGAGCGGCAACGCGTTTACCCCCAAAAAGAGATGGCCGCTGAGGTGGTAGGCTATGTAGATCTGGATCATCAGGGCCAAGCAGGAGTCGAATATTCCCGACAAGAGCTGCTGGAGCGTACCGTTCAACCTGTTACTATTCCTCGCGATGGCTACGGACGACTGTTGGCTGCCGAGGTGCCGGAAGGGCTGCTGCAATCTGGCGAGACGGTGCTGCAACTTACCCTAGATATGCGCCTGCAAAGAGCTGCCCGCGCTGCCCTGAAAGTGCAACTGGAGCGGTTTCGAGCCCTGCGGGGCACGGTGATTGTCCTCCAGCCCCAGACAGGGGAAATCCTGGCGCTGGTGAGCGAGCCCACCTATGACCCCAACCGCTACTTCGAGTATGACCCCGGTCTTTTTCGCAACTGGGCCGTAACGGATTTGTATGAGCCGGGATCCACCTTCAAGCCCATCAACATTGCCATTGGGTTGGATGCTGGAGCCTTCAGGGCAGATGAGCGGGTCTATGACGAGGGTCGGATTCTCATCGGTCAGTGGCCCATTCAAAATTACGACTACCACCAGCGAGGGGCCCATGGCTGGATGAGCGTCACGGATATCCTGCGGCAATCCAGCAATGTGGGCATGGTACATCTAATGCGCAAGCTGGATCCCCGCCAGTACTACAATGCCTTGGTGCGGCTGGGGTTCAACGAGCGCAGTGGCGTGGATTTGCCCTTTGAGCCGGCCAGCCGTTTGAAACCGCTGCGACAGTTTGTTACGGTGCCGGTGGAGCGGGCCACTGTCGCTTTCGGCCAGGGGCTGGCCCTCACTCCTCTACAGTTGGCTGCCATGCATTGCATCATTGCCAACGGCGGACTGAAAGTGCAGCCCCATGTGGTGCGAGGCTTGGTGGAAAAGGATACGGATACTCTGGTTTGGGGATCCCCGCAGCCGCAGCCGGTGCGGGTACTATCCGAGCAAGCCACGCTGGCAGTGCGTATCCAAATGCGGGATGTGGTGGACTTTGGCACGGGGCAATCGGCCAAGATCGAGGGGTATGAGATCGCTGGCAAAACCGGCACTGCCCAGAAAGCCGGGCCACGGGGGGGCTATTTGCCCGGCAAGCGCATCACCAGTTTTGTGGGCTACTTCCCGGCCATTCGCCCCAATTACGTGATCTTGGCGGTGATCGACGAGCCCCAGGGGGAAGATGCCTTCGGCTCGACGACGGCTGCTCCCGTTGTTCGCTCGGTGATCCAGGAGATCATCGCCCTAGAGGGGATCCGCCCCAACTCTACTTAGCGCAGCCATAGGAACAAGGGGCGAAGGTGGATGCCAAAGGGGGCCCAGACAGTGAGGAAATGAGCGAAATGCCCATACCTCCGGATTGGCTCTTCCTGGAAAAAGCCATACTCAAGACTGGCCACCCACAGAGTCCGACTTAACCTCTGCACTCCTCCAGCTCAGCTTGGAGTTGAGGTAGAAGTTCCAGAATACAACAATACCGATGGCAATTAAGTTGGCCAACAAATAATGAATGCCCAAGCGCTCGCTCAGCAAGGTCACCAGTGAAGTGTTGAGAACCAAGCCAATTAAGCAGATAACGTTAAACTTCGCCAACCGCTGCAGGCGATTCCAGGGCCCCGGCTGCAAGCGGGTCACATGGCGAAAAGTCCACAGGTCGTTCCAGAGGAAGTTATTGAGAATGGCCACCTCCGAAGCAACCAGCTTACTGGTTATGAGATCCCATCCTAAGTTGGTGGGATCGTGCAAAACATAGAGCAAAGCCATGTCCACCAAGGTGCCCGACAGGCCAACCGTGCTGAAGCGCAAAAAGGATCCCACCTGCCCTAGCGAAAAGCGCAGCACCATCAGGTGGTGGAGATATTGGAGACAAGTTTGCAGTTGGATTTTGCTCTCCCCGTTTTGGCGCTCCTGAAAGATGTAGCCGACTTCAGCAATGGTTTTCACCCGGCCCCGCGCCAGCACCTCGATCAGCAGCTTGTAACCCTTGGGGTTGAGCGGGATCCCGGCAATGGCTTGGCGTCTGACCAGAAACAGTCCGCTCAACGGATCGGAAACACGGCTGAAGATCCCTGGCAGCAGAGCCAACCCGATCCATTGGGCCCCGCGGGAGACAATGCGCCGGCCCAGGCTCCAGTGGCTCACCCCTCCCGATGGTGCATAGCGGCTGCCCACCACCAAATCTGCCCCTTTCTGGATGAGCGGCCACAATTTGAGGACAATCTCCGGCGGATGCTGCAAATCCCCATCCATAACCCCCAACACCTCGCCGCGGGCAGCTTGCCATCCCCGCAGCACGGCAGTGGCCAGGCCTCGTTCGTGGTGGCGACAAATGACTTGCAGTTGAGGGAATTCTTTTTGCAATCCTTGGGCCACTTTGGCAGTGTAATCGGGGCTATTGTCATCCACCACAATCAACTCATAGCTTCCAGGCAGAATCGTGTCTAGGTGGGCACACAACTGCCGGATCAGGCTGCAGATACTGGAGGCTTCGTTGTAGGTGGGAATGACCAGCGACAGTTGGACAGGGCTGGACTGAGACAGAGGTGGAATCTGAAAAGGAGCTGCAGAAGCTTTGGGATCGGCAGAGGAAGTAGGAGCTCCATGAAGCATTCAGCAGGCCATCCAAAAACAATAAAACAAAAATCCTCCGCCTAGGGCTGCAAATCCTAGGACTGCCTTGGTTCATACTGGGTCCACAGAACGATCCCCTATCGTACTGATCGATGAGCCGCAGGGCTAGACCTTTCTCTACCTACCCAGCTTCTTCGGGAAGAGGTTACTTGGCTAAGGGGATCCCGTGGAGTGGCTCATCAACACCGGGATCTGGGCCTGAGCAGAAGGAGTCTCAGGCAGCGAGGGGGCAGGGGTGAAACTGGGATAAGGAATGCGCTCGTGGTTGGATTCCCGCCAGACCTCCACAAAAGCGTCCGCCACCACCTCCAAATCCTCCAGCGTCAGCCCACTGTCAACCAACTGGCCATCTTGCCAGCGGGCCTGGGCAATTTTGCGGACAACAGCCTTTGCCCGCTCGACCACATCGGGGCCGAAGCCATCGCTCAAGGTCATACTGCGCAGGGCGGCTTCACAGGCATCGGCCATCATCACCACCCCCGTCTCCTTGCTCTGGGGGATCGGGCCATCGTAGCGGAACGGCTCTTCGGGTACGGGCTGACCCCCGGCTTTCATCTGGGCTTGATGGTAGAAATAGGCAATCAGGATCGTCCCCTGGTGCTCAGGGATAAACGCCTGGACGGCGGTAGGCAGATTATATTGCTTGGCCAGGCGCAAGCCATCGCTGACGTGGGCCTTGATAATCTGAGCACTGCGATAGGGATCGTCCAGTTGGGTGTGGGGGTTGAGGCTGCCCATCTGGTTCTCGATGAAGTAGCGGGCCTGCAGCATCTTGCCGATGTCGTGGTAAAGAGTGCCGGTGCGCACCAGCTCCACGTTGAGGTTCAGCTTCTGGGCAGCCCGTTCTGCCAAAGTGGCCACAAGCAGAGTGTGCTGGAAGGTGCCGGGGGCCTCTGCAGCCAGCCGCCGCAGCAGCGTGCGATTGGGATTGCTCAACTCGATCAGACGAATGGGGGTGGCTAAGTCAAATAGGCGCTCCAGGTAGGGGCTGGCTCCCAGGGCAACAATGCTCCATCCCAAGCTGGTTCCCCCTGCCAAAGCCATGGCCAACAGGTCGATGCCACCGGTGGTGGCCAAGCTAACCGCCCCGTAGGCCAGCATCTGCACCGCTGCCGCTCCTCCTCCCAACAAGGCCAGCTCTTCGCGGGAACGGGAACGCCCGGCCAGGGCAGAGGCCACCACGCTGCCGGAGAGCAAGGGTACAAGGGTGAGCAGGTTGACAGGGGAGACCAAGGGCAAAAACAGCGCCTGGCCTACCACCACCACCAAGCCCAGCCCTGCCCCGTAAAAACTGCCCAGCAACAGCCCCACTGCCGGCAGGGAGCTGAACTCCAGCTTGAACAAGGCCGCCAAAAGGGGAGCGGTCAGGGAAACTATGAGGATCAACACCCGATCCCGGCGGCGCAATCCCGGCCTCAAGCGTTGTTGCAGAGGCACAAAGACAGCCAGGCCCATGCCCATCACTCCGGCCACTCCCACCAAGCCCCAGATGTTGATCCCGCGCTGGGTAAGCCCAAAGTGATCCAAGATGAGAAAAATTTCGGGAGTGATGACCTGATCTGCTCGCACGATCACCTGGTTCTCGGCAACCGAGATCAGAACCGGCTCTACTTTTTCCAGCTCGGCGCGAATGCGCTGCTCGGTGCGCTGGGGATCCACCTCCACATTGGGAATGAGCACCTGCTGCAGCCACTGATAGACCAGCCCTTGCAACTCCTGTCGTTGGGCAGCATTGCCCGGAAACATCAAATCGTCCAGTTGGGCTTGGATCCCTTCGGCGCGAACTTCGCGGGGCAGGCCATCCACGATCCCTATCTTCTGCAGACGCTCCAAGACCCGCCGACTCAAGGTTTGCAAATGCTGCCAATCCGCATCTGCCAAATTGAGAACGGTGGCCGGGACAGGGGGGGTGAGCTGCTCCAGAGCCGGCAAAGCCGCTTGATAGCGCCGTTGCGCCGCTTCCACCTGGGCAATCAACTGGGTATAGGGATCCGTCGCCGCCATCTGGGTGGCCGATCCGTCCAACCAGACCCGCTGCCAAACCTCGACAAGCTCTTGCTTGGCCCGCTGCTCCGGAGGAAGCTGCTCCGGTCGCCCCGAAGAAGGCTCTTCCAAAGGAGATGGGGTGGCTCCGCGGATGGCCTCTTGTCGGGCGCGAGCCTGAAGGAGTTCCCACTCCTCTGGGGAAAGCTGGCGCAGATAGATCTGCGTTGGCAGAGACAGCAACTGGACAGAAACATAGGGCAGAGAACCTGCCTCTTGGCGGATGGCCTCCACCTCAGCCAGGAGAGCCTCCAGATTTTGCCGCATGCTGTCGTTGGCGGTGCTGTTGATTTTAAGGGCCTGCGCCACCCGCCGCCGCGCCTCAGCTTGTCGGGCCTGGGTAGCCTCCACATCTTCGATCTCCGCCGCAGCAGGGGCGAGAAACGTCTGCGGGGAGCGGCTGCCGACGGTCAGTTGTGGTTCGTTGTAGTAGCGGATCCCGTGGACGGCAGTGAGGGAGAGAAGCGCGAGGGCATAGCCGGCAATCCGCTCCGAAAGGGAGAGCCTGCTCTTTCGAGGGGGGGCTGCCTGGCATCCCCGAGTCCAGTGTTCCGCGTTCGCGTCGGCAGCGCGAAGGGCTTTGGGCGTGAGCGGGTTTTTCATGGATTGGCCTGGCAGCGTCTTTCTCTTTTCTATCCCCTTTTGGCCGGGTAGCCCAGGAAGAGGATCTCAATCGCCGATGGTAATCTGCCCCACCATACCTGCTTCTGCATGGCCGGGAATGGTGCAAACCAAAGCGTAGACTCCAGATTTCAGAGGAATAAATTGCCACTCCACCGAAGCGCCTGGCTTCAGTTCCAATTCTCGGATCTGGCCCTTAATTTCCACGCCGGCCACTTCCAACTTACGGGTCCAAACGGCATCGGCAAAATCTTTGGCGCTGAAATAGTGCTTCAGTTGGCTGGGGTTGCTCAGGCGAAGACGGTAGAGGCTGCCGTTGCGAAAAGACAGTTCCTTGGGCACAAACACCAACTGATTGTCGGCAGTACCCAACTCAATAACCTTCTCCTGCGGCGTTTGTCTGGAGAGATCCCGCGCCCATACCGGATGCGGGATCCCAATCATGAGAACCGATAGCCAAATTCCCAACACCAGGAAACGACAGAACCTGCTTAACATGGCAACACCATGGAATCAAAAACTCTCTCCCGCTGAGGGGAGTAGCTTGGAAACTCAAGATAGCAGCTCGAGCGGTGGGTGGAGAGATTTTGCCGCTGCGGCTGTCTAGCCCTCTACATCCGTGTAGAGCCGCACAGTTAGGGCTTCCCCTCCGTCTTCGGGTATTTCGCCCCTCATTTCAAGGGCTACCGCAGCGGCGTAGCCACCGGCAACCCGAAGGGGTAGGGTTACCCAGCAAGAGTCCCCGTCCAAAGCTCTGGAGCCGGCCAGACCCCTGCCTGTTCCCTTCAGGAGCGCCTCCTTTTGTGTCCACATTTGAAAGAAAAGGGCATCCCGCTCTGGAGCTGGACAGCTGGCCAAACGGCCCTGCTCAGCAGCCGAAAAATAGCGTTGGGCGATGCGCTGCCAGCGGAGCACAGGTCGAACCCATTCCAGATCCACTCCAATGCGGTATTGCCATCTCAGGCCGATCAGGACGCGCTCGTGGGAGTGGCTGAGGTTAAACTGCAGCGGCAGGGGTGGATCCCGCCAGTAGGGTTTGCCGGTAGAACTGTGGTCGAGGGGGATCCCCTGGGGCGGAATGCCGCTGTAGCGGCTAAGCAAGCTCCGCAACCCAAGACGACCGGCCAGAAAGCGGCGCCGATCTGCCGGCAGTTGTAAACGCTCTGCCCGCCGACATTCTTCAGGGGAAAGAAGGCCGAGCTGGGGGAGCAACTTCTCCAACGGGGGGACTGTCTGCAGCCAAAGATGCACCTCTGACTTTCCCGACAACGGCTGCAGGGATCCCCCTGTGGCGACTGCTACCTCGCTGAAGTTGGATCCAGACAACTCTGAAAACTGAGGATAGGGTAACATGGCCTTGAATTGGTGGGGTTGGCAACACCACCCAGACAGTACACCCTTTCCTGTACGCGCTCGCGAGACCTGGTCTGACCTGATGCCCTCCTTCCACTATCCCCCCCGTCCTGACCGTGTCCGCGCAGCTCGTCAGCAGGCTATTCGTCAGGGGATCCTCTGGCTGTTGTTGGGGTTCACGGCTGTGTTGGCGGGTTCTGCCGGTGCCCTCCTGGCCGTGATGTTGCCCCGTCAGGTGATCCCAACTTCCCTCACACCTGCAGAACAAGAAGCCTTCCGTCCCGATGCCTTACGGGCTGCGGCTCTGGATCGCTCGTTGCATATCCTCATTCTCGGCACAGACAACCCGGATCCCACCCTGCCCTTGCCCACAGAGCGAGATCGCTTCCACACCCGCAGCGACACCATTCTCTTGGCCCGCTTTGATCCCCAGGCGCGGCGGATTACCGTTTTGTCCATCCCCCGCGACACTCGTGTGCGCTTGCCTGGCTTTGGTGTGGCCAAGATCAATGCTGCCAACTTGGCAGGGGGCCCGGCGCTGGCGGCCCAGGTGGTCAGCCACTTGATGGGTGGGATCCCGATTGACCGCTACATTCGCCTCAATACCGACGCTCTGGAAGAGCTGATCGATGCGGTGGGCGGCGTGGAAATCTACGTGCCGGAACCGATGCAATACGTGGATCACACCCAGCAGTTGTTCATCCACCTGGAACCCGGCTGGCAACGCCTCAACGGGGAACAAGCCCACCACTTTGCCCGCTTTCGCCGCGATCACCTGGGATTGGGGGATATCGGTCGGGTGCAACGGCAACAGGAATTGCTGCGGGCCCTGAGCCGGGAACTGCTCTCCCCTGCTGTCTGGCCGCGGATCCCAAAGATTTTGCAGGTCGTCCGCACCAACCTCGATACCAACCTCACCTGGGAAGAGGTTCTGAGCTTGGCCAAGTTTGTCCTCACCTCTGGGGGCGATCGCATCGACCTGGTGCTGCTGCCGGGCCGCTTCAGTCAGCCGGGAGAATTCTCCACCAGCTACTGGCTGCCGGATCCAGCCGGGATCCGACGGGTGGCCGTCTCCCACTTTGGCCTGGAGGCAGAGGTAGCCCGCATTCCTCCACACCGCCTGCGCATAGCCGTGCAAAACGCGACCGGAGAGCCGGGGATGGCCCGCCGTATGGTGCAAGAATTGGTGAGACAAGGATACGTCCATGCTTTTGCCGTGGAAGACAGCACCCAGGTGCTGCAGCAAACGGAGATCCTCGCCCAGAGCGGGGATCGGGAGGGGGCTAAACAGATCCGCGCCGCCATTGGCCTGGGAGAAGTGCGGGTAGAATCTACTGGCGTTCTCAACTCCGATGTCACCATTCGAGTCGGCCAAGATTGGGCTCAACAGTTGGCTTTGGATGAAGCACTCCGCGCCGCTGACGCCAACGGCCAAACCCAAGCTCCGCCCGGAGCAGCTCAGCTCTAGAGAGCCGGTTCGGTTGCGAGTGCGGATTTCCGAAAAAGAGCCTGCTTGTCGGGGACTTTTCGGTCTCTGTAGATTAGCACTGAGCTTGTTTGAGTGCTGAGCCACCTATGACCGTGCTGGAACAGGGATCCATCACCATCCACACCGAGAACATCTTTCCCATCATCAAGCAGTCTCTCTACTCGGATCGAGAGATCTTCTTGCGGGAGCTGATCTCCAATGCTGCTGATGCCATCACCAAGCTGAAGATGGCCAGCCTTGCCGGCGAAGTGGCAGATCTCCCAGAGCCGGAGATTACGATTGCCCTCAACAAGGAGGCCAAGACCTTAGCGGTGGCCGATAACGGCATCGGCATGACTGCCGAGGAAGTGAAAAAATATATCAACCAGGTGGCTTTTTCCAGCGCTGAAGAGTTCATTCAAAAGTACAAGGGCAAAGACGCAGAGCAAGCAATCATTGGCCACTTTGGTCTAGGATTCTACTCCTCTTTTATGGTGTCGCAGCGGGTGGAGATCGACACCCTCTCCTATCGGCCCGGCAGCACGCCGGTGAAGTGGGCTTGTGACGGCACCACTACTTTTACCCTCTCCGATTCTGAGCGCTCCAGCATCGGCACCACCGTTACCCTTCACATCACCCCCGAAAACGAAGAATACCTGGAGCCAAGCCGCATTCGGGAATTGGTTCGTAAATACTGCGATTTCATCCCCGTTCCCATCAAGTTAAACGGGGAAGTGATCAACAAGCAAAAGCCCCTGTGGAGAACCTCACCTTCCGAACTCAAAGATGAGGATTACCTAGAGTTTTATCGCTACCTCTATCCCTTTCAAGAGGATCCCCATTTCTGGGTGCACATCAACACCGACTATCCCTTCATCGTGCAAGGGATCCTCTATTTTCCCAAGTTGCGCCCGGATATTGATCCCACCAAGGGTCAAGTCAAGCTGTTCTGCAATCAAGTCTTTGTCCAAGATAACTGTGAGGAAGTCATCCCCAAGTTTCTCCTGCCTCTGCGGGGGGCCATCGACAGCCCGGATATTCCTCTCAACGTCTCCCGCAGCTTCTTACAAAATGACCGCACCGTAAGACGCATTGGGGATCACGTTGCCAAAAAGGTGGCGGATCGTCTCAATGAACTGTACAGGGAAGATTACGAAAAATACGTCAAGGTCTGGCCCGACATCAGCCTCTTTATGAAGTTTGGGGCGATGAACAACGACAAGTTCTTTGCCCAGATTAAGGATATTCTCATTTTCCGAGTGGCCGGATCCCCTGCTGACAAACCCGAATATGTGACCCTGAAAGCGTACCTGGAGCGCACCCGCGACAAGCAAAACAAGCGAGTTTACTACGCCACCGATGAGGCTGCCCAGAGTGCCTACATCGATCTCCACCGCTCTCAAGGACTGGAAGTGATCATGCTGGATAGCTGGATCGACAGCCACTTCAGCAGCTTTTTGGAGCGGGAATACAAAGAAGAAGGGATCCAATTTAAGCGGGTGGACTCTGAGCTGGACGAAACGCTGGTAGATAAAGACAAAGCCGCCGAAATTGTTGACCCGGTCACGCAAAAAACCCGCAGCCAAAAGTTGGTCGATCTCTTTCGGCAGGCCCTGGGCAAAGACAAGTTGCAGATCAAAGCAGAAGCTCTTAAATCAGAGTCGGTTCCGGCCATGATCTTGCTACCGGAGACGCTGCGGCGCCTGCAGGAGCTCAACGCCGTCATCCAGCAAAAGCCGCTGGAGTTTCTGGAAGAGCACACCCTGGTTCTGAACACGGCCCATCCCCTTATCCAAAACCTGCAGTCTCTTGCCGATCAGGGTCGGGATCCCGACTTGGTTCACCTCATCTGCAATCACATCTACGATCTGGCTTTGATTACCCAGAAAAGCTTTGATCCAGCAGCCGCGCGGGCCTTTGTGCAGCGTTCCAACGAAGTGCTGACTCGGCTCACCCGCCCTCAATAGGCAGCGCTGTCCAGGGTAGACTGCAGGGCTTCCGCTCCACCGGGCAGAGACGGACGGGATCCGGCCCCGTTGCCGCTGTGGCCGTAGCTGCCTTGGAGCACGGGGGCAACTTGGCGCATCAGCGTCGCCATCTCCAGGGCACTCATGGCGTATTCCCAACCTTTGTTGCTCTTGACCCCGGCCCGCTCCAGAGCCTGCTGCAGGGTATCGGCGGTGAGGATCCCGAAAATAACCGGCACTCCGGTACGAAATCCTGCCGCCGCAATGCCCTTGGAGACCTCCGCTGCCACATAGTCGAAGTGGGGAGTTTGCCCGCGAATCACTGCCCCCAGACAGATGATGGCATCATAACGGCGAGATTGGGCCAGTTGGTGGGCCAGCAAAGGCACCTCAAAACTGCCCGGCACCCAGTAGTAGTCCACTTGCTTGCTCTCCGGGCCGACATCCACACCATGCCGCTTCAGCGCGTCCTGGCACCCTTCTAACAATTTGCCGGTGATTAGGTCGTTAAACCGACCGATGACAATGGCCAGACGCAGATCCTCCGTCTGAACAAAATTGCCCTCGTAAACTGCCATCTGCGCTGCTCCAGACCTACCCAAGAGAAGAACAAGCGGGCCGACACGGCAAAACCACGCTTTCCCATCCTAATTCAGTAAACTACCCGACCCTGACTGCTTCGCAGTACAGGGCGGGCTTAAGGCCTCCG
>NZ_JANSIB010000052.1:0-17758 GCF_047461895.1 Synechococcus sp. R55.8
ACCTTGACGGTGAGATAAATGACTATGCGTTGTGGAACGGTTTATTGCAATTGACCTACTCGCGACCGCTATAGCTGGCTTCCGCCCAGAGCGTGAGCTGGGGGCCTTACGGCACTCCTTCGTAAATCACATAGACTCCGGCGCGCTCAGGCCGAGAATGCCGGTGAGGACGTTAAACAAAACCTGCTGCGTGGCCTGCACCAATTGGATGCGGGCTTGGGCCAAAAGGGGATCCTCTTTCAAGAGCGGCAAAATACGGCAGTTGTCGTAAAACTTGTTGAAATCGGCGGCGATGGCTTCTGCATAGCGGATGATCTTGTGGGGAGCGCGCTCTTCGGCAGCGGCGATCAGCTCATCCGGCAAGGCCAACAAGCGCAGCAGCAGGGCCCGCTCTTCTGGCTCTTTGTAGGGCAGTTTTTGTTGCTCCGTCAAAGGGACTTTGTTGGTCAGTTCAACCTTTTCTTCTTCCTGTAGCCGCCGCAGCAGAGTGCAACAGCGGGCATGGCTGTAGTGAACATACACGACTGGGTTATCGAAAGTTTGCTTGACGGCCAAATCCAAATCGAAGTTGATGGGGCTGTCCATGCTGCTGCTAAGCAAAAACCAGCGGGCTGCATCGACCCCCACGCCAATTTCTGGATCTTCGATCAGGTCATTGAGTGAGACAAAGTTGCCGGTGCGCTTGGACATGCGCACTTCGGTTTTCTCACCGGTTTGCGGGTCGGTTTTGAACAATTTGACAAATTGTCCAATCAAGATTTCCAGCTTGACATCTGGGCTGAAGGCACCCACCGCCGCCTTTAAGCGGCCGATATAGCCATGGTGATCTGAGCCAAGAATGTTGATCAGCCGGTGATATCCCCGCTGCACTTTATCCCGGTGGTAGGCAATATCGGCGGCTAGATAAGTGAACGAACCATCGGCCTTTTGCACCACCCGATCCTTGTCGTCGCCAAATTCTTGGGTTTTGAAATAGACGGCCTCTTCGGCCCCTGGCTTGGGATCCTCACCCCGCGGCGCTTTGGCTTTGTAGAGAAAGCCGCGCTCTTGCAGCTCCTGCAAAGCTTGCTGGATGGCGCTCAGGCCTGTCTGGGGATCGGGGGTATGCAGGCGGCGCTCGCTAAACCAGTGATCAAACTCGGTGCGTAGTTGTTGCAGGGTCTGCTTTTGCCAGGCCAGCATTTCCCCATAGGCAAAATCGGTGTACTCCTCTAGGGTGGTGGGCAGAGGGCGGATCCCGGCCTTGACCTGACCCAACAGCCGCCGGGCAATATCGACCAAGTAACTGCCATGGTAGGCATCTTCGGGCAGAGCCACCTCTTCCCCCTGCAGTTGCCGCACCCGCACCTCCAGAGACTGGCCCAGGAGCCGCATCTGGTTGCCGGCATCGTTGATGTAAAACTCCCGCTCCACCTGGTGGCCCGTCCAGTGCAGCAAGTTGGCCAACGTAGAGCCAACGGCAGCCCAGCGCCCATGGCCGACGTGCAAAGGCCCCGTCGGGTTGGCGGAGACAAACTCCAGCAGAATGCGCTCAGGATGGGGAATGGCTGTTTTGCCGAAGTGTTCTCCCAGATGCAGCAGCTCCTGCAGGCGCTCGGCCAAAAAGGGATCCCCCAGCCGGAAGTTGAGATACCCTCCTCCCGCCACCTGAGTTTCGATGTCCGGCAGATCCAAGTGTTTTTGCAGGGTTTGGGCGATCTGGGCCGGTGCTAGGCGGCAGAGCTTGGCCATGCCCAGGGGGGTGGGACAGGCGTAATCGCCGTAGCGAGGGTCGCTGGGGATCTGGATCACGGGGGCAATGGCTGCGGCTTGCTGGGGGGCCAGGGATCCCAGTTGCCCCGCCTCTGAGGCCCGTCGAATGCTCTCGGCTACGGCGGCGGTGAGAAACCGAATCAGCGAGGTGGATACGGGTTGAGTGGCCATGGCTGTTCGTGTCGGCAGACGTCGAGAGAGGTTCCAGGGATGCCTGGGGCAGTAAAAGCATCATCATATCGACAGCCAACCGGCTCTGACAAAATCTGACAAAAGAATAGATGCTCCTCCAGCCAAACTTTGCTTTTGCTCGCCTGCTTTGCGAAGATGGCTCTGACAAATTGACGGGACAGAGCTTTAGGCCAAGCTTTTGGGTACAAAGTATCACCGAATACAAAAGTTTAACTCTGCTTTGCTAAGTTGTTTGGCGGTAATGCTCGCCTTCCCGCTTGCGGATTTCTGCTGAGACAGCTGCTGTGGAGTTTACTAGTATGTCCATCCCGAAATCGTCGCGTCGTCAATTCCTTCAATCTGCTGCTGCGGCTGCCTCTTGGGTTGCCGTTGGAGGGCTAAAGGCGAGGGCTCAGAGCCGCGGGCCGCTTCTGGTTTCCCAGGGACTGACGCCCCTGAAGTTTACCCTCTCTTGGTTGCCCTCTTCGATGGATACCCCCCTTGTAACGGCGATCTTGAAGGGCTACTTCGCCGAAGAGGGGCTGGAGGTCACCTACGAGCGCGGCTATGGCTCCGCCGATTCCATCACCAAGATTGCCGCTGGCCAGTACGACCTGGGGGAAGGGGATCCCTACTCCATGATCGAGTTCAATGCCAAAAATCCGGACGTGCCCTTGGTAGCGATCTATGTCCACTTCAATCGCTCTCCCTTTGGCATCTACACCTTGAAAGATAAGGGCATTGGGGAGCCGGCCCAACTGGCGGGCAAGAAGCTAGGAGCACCGGCAGGGGATGCGCCGCGTCGGCTCTGGCCGGTCTTTGCCAAGCAAGTCGGCATCGATCCGGGCTCGGTGGAGTGGGTAACTATGGAGCCGCAGTTGCGCGAACCTTTCCTCATCCAAGGTCGGGTGGATGCCATCAGCGGCTTTATGACCTCGGCCATGCCCAATCTGGTGCGGGGCGGCGTCAGCTTGGAGGACATCACGGCTTTCCTTTACAACGACTATGGCCTTGAGCTGTACGGCAATGCGCTCATCACTCGTGTGCAATTGCTGCAGGAAAAACCGGAGCAGCTCAAAGCTTTTTTGCGGGCGTATGTTAAGGGTTGGCAAGACACCATCCGCGACACCGATGGCAACATGTTGGCCCTTCTGGACAAAGCCAAGGCCGACGGACAAGTGCTGGATACGGCAATTGAGAAATTGCGCCTTACCCTGGCCATGCCGCGCCTGTTTGTTACCGATGAGGTGCGACAAATTGGTTTGGGGGATGTAGTGCCTGCTCGTATGGAAACCTCAATTGCTCAGGTGGTGGATGGCTTTGGCTTGTCTAGCAAGCCCCCTTTGAAGAAAGTGTTTGACAACAGCCTGCTTCCCCCAAAATCCGAGCGGATGATCGGCTGATCTGGATGATCCGGTACCAACTTTGAGGCCTCTGTCTGTTGACTTTTGCAGACAGCTAGCCCTTCCTGCCAGCTGGTCAACTTTTCTCGATGACCGGTGAGAGACGTAGCTCAAAGGCCTACGGCCCGCTGTCGCGATTGGCTCTGTCATCCAAGCGAGATATTCCCAAAGCTTGTCCTGTTCACAGGAGGGAGCCCAAATTTCTCTTGAGGGGAGAACCGCAAGCGACCCAGAGCAGTGAGGAAATATCTCAAACTTTGTTTAAGGTTACTTAAACTTGGGAAACCAATGTGCTGGGAAAGGCAGCTTATGAGGGCTTAATGCCGGGGTGGCTTTTCCGATCCCGAAAAAAAGCTGAATAAGTGTGTGGCGCCCAGGGATCCCTTTTAACCTGGAGGGGATCACTAGGGAGTTTAGGCCCTTGGAAACTTTTGTTCTGATTAAGCAAGTTCCCGATCAAAACGCCAAGGCCGGCATCAACAGTGACGGCACGATCGATCGCGCCAAGGCCAAGCGGATGTTAAACCCTTTTGATCGCTATGCACTGGAAGCAGCTCTGCAAACCAAACGGCAACACGGGGCGAGAGTAACGGCAATTACAATGGGGCCACCCCCGGCCATTGAGGTGCTCTACGAGGCCATTGCCCACGGGGTGGATCGGGGTATTTTGATGACCGACCGCCGCTTGGCCGCTTCCGATACCCTAGCCACTGCCTATACTCTGGCCCAGACGGTTCGCTATGCTGGCCGGCCCGATGTGATCTTCTGCGGGCTCCAGACCACCGACGGCGATACGGCCCAGGTGGGGCCGCAGTTGGCGGAGCGGTTGGGGATCCCTCAGGTCACCTATTGCGAAGCCTTCGAGATTCGGGATGGGATCCTGGTGGCGCGGCGGGCCATCGAAGGGGGATCCCAAATCGTAATGGTGCCCCTGCCGGTTTTGATTACGGTGGCCAATTCCGCTCGGCGTTTGGCCTACCCCACTCTACGGGGTGTGCAGCGGGTGCAGCGGCTAATGCGGGATGAAATGGCACGGGCCGAGGCAATCCAGATCCTCAACTTGGACGATGTGGGGGCAGACCCGGAGCGCTGCGGTCTCAAGGGATCTCCGACCATCGTGGCTGCCACCGAAAAAGTGGGGGAAATTGGCGGCAACTGTCAGGTCTTTCAGGGACAATCCGTCCCCCAACTGGTCAACCAACTAACTCAGGCCGTTGACCTCTTCCGCTACGCGGCAACTTCCTAGATCTTCTGCCTTGCATCCCTCTGGCCAATTCTTATCTCCATCACCTTTCAATCCTCATCGTCTCATCTATCGATCCCAGGGTGGCTAGCCGGCGAAAGCTCCCGGTTTTGGGCAGTGAAAAGTTAACTCAGAAAGACTCTGCTGACCTCGTCGCAATTGCAACACCCAAGATTGCCCTCGACCCGATTCAATCCCGATCTCAACCTAGGAGTCACAGTTTTATGGATCGCAAGCGGATAGTGGTCTTCGCCGAGCAGGTGAACGGGGAACTGCAGCCCATTGGCTTAGAGTTGTTGGGGGCCGGGCGGCGGCTGGCCGATAAGCTGGGAGCCACCTTGAGCGCTCTTGTGCTTGGATACAACATTGCCCACTTGCCCCCAATTCTGATCGGCCACGGGGCAGATCAAGTCTTCATCGCCGATCATCCGGAGTTGGCCGAATACCGCACCCTGCCCTACCGCCGGGTGATCACGGACTTGATCAAAAGCTGGCCCCAACCACCCCACACCATCCTGCTGGGATCCACCACCACCGGGCGAGATCTGGCCCCCCGCTTGGCCGCCCACCTGGAGACCGGCCTGACCGCTGACTGCACCGAGCTGGACATTGGCCCCTTCGAGTACACCAACAGCAAAGATCCCAGCAAGTCCGGCCTCTTCCCCGACTGCCTTTATGCCATCCGGCCCAGCTTCGGCGAATCTCTCAAGGCTCGCATCCTTGGCCCCTGGAAAAACCCCCAAATGGCCACGGTGCGCCCAGGGGTGATGGTGCCTCTGCCCTGGGATGGATCCCGCCAGGGGGAAGTGATCCCGGTGCCGGTCAACTTGGATCCCGGCGATCTGCGCCTGCAGATTGTGGAAACGGTGCGCAACCTGTCCCAGGCGGTAGATCTCACCCGCGCCAAGGTGATCGTTTCCGGCGGCTACGGGCTGGGATCCCCAGAGGGATTTGAGCTGTTGAGGGAGTTGGCCGCTTGTTTTCCCAACAGCGCCGTCGGCTCCTCCCGCAAGGCCGTGGATTCTGGGTGGATCCCCTATGCCCACCAGGTGGGCCAAACCGGCAAGACCGTCCGCCCCCAGCTCTACATCGCCTGCGGCATTTCTGGGGCCATTCAACATCGCGTGGGCATGGACAAATCCCAGACGATCATTGCCATCAACAAAGACAGCGCCGCTCCTATCTTCAAATTTGCCCACTACGGCATTGTCGGGGATCTCTACCAGGTGGTGCCGGAGCTGATCCGGCAACTGCGACAGAGACAGGAGGAGCTCCGAGAAGGCGCCGAGGGCCAGCCTTTCCAGAGCCTCGGCGAGCGGATCCCAATTTTGCAGAGTCGATGAGAGATGGTTGGCAAAAACGCTCTCAGTGCAGGGCCATTGTCAGCAGCCCCTGCTGCCCCAGCAACACCTCCCGCAACAGGGTAACCAGGCCCACCCAAACCACAGGGGCCATGTCCACACCTCCCAGCGGCGGGATCAGGCGGCGGGTCGGGCGCAACAGAAACTCCGTCAGGCCGACCACCAACGAGTAGGGCAACCGAGAAGTATCCAGTTGCGGATACCACGACAGAAAGATGCGCAGCACAAACAGGAGGGTGTAGAGCGCCAACAGTGGGCCAAGCACCCAAGAGGTGAGAATTGGCAGCATAGGTTACTCAAAGAACAGGTTTACTGGTGGCAGTTCTCTCCATTCTGCTCTAATTGGGAGGGTCTGCTGGAGTCCAGAGATACCTCGGGGAATGCAGGCGCTCGGCCCAAGTCAAACCCCAACTTTTTTAAACTTTAACCCTCTTCCCGAAAATGGCCTTACCGGCGGGGCAGCAACAGTTAAAGACTAGCGTCATAATGGACGTATCTTGCTGGACTGCAGGCAGGGATCCCATGCAAGGAAAACTACAAGAGATCGATATCCGCAGCATCCTTCAGCTCATCGAGCTGGGCCAGCGCACCGGTGAGCTTTTTGTAGAGGCCAGCCCCTCTGTCTACTGGTTTGTCTTCTTCCTGAATGGGCGGATTATCTACGCCTCTGAAACGGAAGGGAACATTGCCCGCCTCAGAGACTATCTGCACCGCTTCAAGCTGGAAGCCGCCCTGGAGGAAATTCAAATTCCCCACAAAGCCGCGGTCAACGCCCCCGAATACAACCGCCTCTGGTCTTTGCTGGAAAGCCACAAGCTCAACCCCAACCAGGGCAAGCAAATCCTGCTGGGCATGGTGCGGGAAGTCCTCTTCGACCTGCTCAGCCTCCACCAGGGTTCCTTCATTTTTGAGGCCGGATCCCCCCTGGCCCCCCAATTGACCACCTTCCCCGTTACCCCCCTGCTCACCGAGATCGTAGCCCAAGTGCAGGAGTGGAAAAAGCTGCACCCCTACATCCAAGCTCCCAACCAAGCTCCCACCATCGTCAACCCCCTGCCGCTCCAGCAAAACCTGCCCGCCCCCGTCTTCAAAGCCCTGAGCGAGTGGTCAGACGGCAAAACCAGCATTCGCCAGATGGGTCGCTACCTGGGTCGAGACACCCTGGCGGTGGCCAAGGCCATCTATCCCTACGTCCGCCAAGGGGCCATTCAACTGTCCGAGCCCGTCTTGATCGCGGAGCCCAAGCCCAGCCGTCCCCTCAAACCCAGCGATAAGCCCAGCCACATTCTTTGCATCGACGACTCCATGGCCATCCAAAAAACCGTAGAGTTCATCCTGCAAAACGAGGGCTACCAGGTTACCACCATCGGCAATCCTCTCAAAGCGCTGGGACAGGTGTTTCTTCTCAACCCCGACATGATTCTCTGCGATGTGGCCATGCCCAAATTGGATGGGTATGAGCTGTGCGCCATGTTGCGCAAATCCAGCCAGTTCCGCGAAACCCCCATGATTATGCTGACCGGCAAGGATGGTTTTACCGACCGGATTAAGGCCCGCATGGCCGGAGCGAACGAATTTTTGAGCAAACCCTTTGCGGAAAAGGAGTTGTTGACCATTGTCGAATCCTACGTGGGCCCTCCCCCCAAACGGGGCGGTGGCGAATAGGCGTTGGGGTAGCCAAAATGTTGGCACAGAAGACTATAGGCGAAGTACTGGACAGAAGAGTGGCCTCACCGAAACAATAGGGGTAGCATGGCCGGCCCGGAGCCAGGGAGCCAGGTGAGGTTACAAGAGCAAACCTCAGTCAAAGCAGCCCGACGGTTGCGCGGGAGTGCAAAAGGAGCAAGACGGCGATGAGCAAAGTGCTGGTGGTGGATGACAACCGTACCTACCTGGAGACCATTTCCAGCTTGCTTTCCGAGAACGGTTTGGAAGTCTCCACAGCAACAGACGGCGTAGAGGCAATGGAGTGCATTCGCCAGCAGAAGCCTGATGTGGTGGTGCTGGATATTGTCATGCCGCGCATGAACGGCTATGAGGTGTGCCGGGAAGTGAAGGGGGATGAGAGCACCAAGCACATTCGCATCGTCGTGTGTTCCACCAAAGACCAGACCTTTGATATCGAGTGGGCCAGGCGCAACCAGGCGGATGCCTATGTAACCAAGCCCTTTAAGCCCCAAGAGCTCCTGGCGACCATCAAACATCAATTGCGGGAGATGAATCGGAAATGAGTCGCGTTTTGGTGGTGGAAGATAGCCAATCCCAGCGGGAGATGATCAGCAAGCTGCTGCAGGAAAACGGCTTCGAGGTGATGACTGTGGAAGACGGGGTGGAGGCCGTAGAGGCGGTGAAGCAAAACAAACCCGACCTGATCGTGCTGGACATCGTCATGCCGCGCATGAACGGCTATGAGGTGTGCCGTCTTCTCAAGGCCGACCCTCTCACCCAAAAAACGCCCATCGTCATGTGTTCTTCCAAGGGCGAAGAATTTGACCGCTACTGGGGGATCCGCCAGGGAGCGGATGCCTACATTGCCAAGCCTTTCCAGCCCCAGGAACTGGTGGGTACGATTAAGCAATTACTGAGAGGCTGAGAGCTGCCCCTTCTGCTTCCGCGCCTTTCGGTAGGTCCTGAGAACGACTCTGCGTTTTAAGCAGGGAGGGGGGCGGGATCAACAGTCCACAAGACTATCCATGCGGGGGAGCATCATGCTAGGGGATCTGGATTTATTGATGGGGGATGAGACCCAAGAGTTGCGGGAGATGGAGGCTCCCGAAGGTGAGCTATTCCTAAAGTTCAAGATTGCCACCGGGGAGGAATTTGCGCTGCCAGCGGTATCGGTTGTGGAGGTGATGAGCATTGGCCCAGAGAAAATCACCCCCATGCCCAATGTGGACCCAGTTTTGCTGGGCACGCTGAATTTGCGGGGCGAGATCATCTGGGTTGCAGACCTGGGGCAATTTTTGGGGATCAGCCCGCCCCTGAACATCGACCGAGCCGAGATTCCTGTGGTGGCCGTGATGGATCAACAGGATTTGCTCATGGGCTTGGCTGTGGATTTAATTGTAGGCATGGAGTGGCTGAAGACTGAATTGGTGCGGCCTGCCCTCACGGCTCCTGAGTCCATGGCTCCTTTTTTGCGAGGGGAATGGGTGGTGCCCGGAACGGGATCGCGCTTGCCATTGCTGGATCAGTCGGCCATCCTGCGATCCAATCGTTGGGGTTGACAGACGGCCCCCTGGGAGCTCAGCGGGAGGAAAGTGTATAGTTCCTATCAAAGATCCAAGCTAACTCCAGCCACAATGGGGAAAGTTGGACCAAATCTATCCCCTACCGATGCGTGTCGAGGCTGTTGAGGGTAAGCCCTGAGACGGCGGCAGAAAGGCCCACTCTTGCTTGACTGAATGTGGAAAAGGGGGGATAGCCTGCATCCATGGGGTTTTGAGGTGTTGGGGGCGTTCCGTTTGCATCTGTGTTGACGCGTGAACAGAGGTAGGCAAGCAGTGAAGGGAGGATCCATGGTTCCGAGCGCGAACAGTCAGAGAGACTACACCGATGCGATGGCCGCCTTTTGGCAGGGAGACTACGTCCGGGCGGTGCGGTTGTTCAACCAAGTGGCCGCTGCTGAACCGCAAGATACTGCTGTCAAGCTGCTGCTGGCTTTGGCACAAAAACAAGCTGGGCAGTTGTTGGAAGCTCGCCAAACCTACAACACCATTTTACAAACAGCCAGTGATCCCGATGAGCTGGAGTCGGCCCGGAAGGGTCTAGAAGAGCTGTTGCAAATGGCACCGGAGCTGGCGGATCTTCCCGATTCCCCAGAAGCGGACGAGTTTCGCTCTCCAGATGAGTTTGCACCTGGGTCGGATGCCTTTTCGGAAGAGGCTTTCCCTGCTGCCGATCCCTTCTTGCAGTTCGAGGAGATGGGGGAAGAGGAGGCGGATCCCTTTGCTCAGAATCCCTTTCCACTGGAGGCAGACAGCCTTGGCAGCGATTTCATGGGAGAAGAGAGATTTGGGGATCCCTTGGAGACCGGGCTGCAAATGCCGGAGGCTGATCCGCTGGGTTTATCTCACCCGATGCCGACCCATTCTCGGGTAACACCACCGGCCACCTCGCGACGGGTAGGCTCGGAAGAGGGCGGGCCTCAAACCGATCCGGTGGTCGAAGATGACTTTGCCTTTCTCAACGAGTTCGATCGAGAGCATCTGGAAGCCCTAGAAGACAACTTCGACTCCATTACGCAGTTGGCCGGCGATGCCGATTTTCCCAACGAGATGGGCTTCTCCCTGCCTGGTTTTGAGGAAGAGGAAGGGGGATCCCTGGAAGAAGGCCTGCCGACCGAATTGGCTGCCCCCATGAGTGAGCCGATCCCTGCTCCCGACGAAGATACTGCCAGTCCCAGCCCTGGTCTTTTCGATCTTGACGAGCTAGACAGCCTGGATCGCGAACTTGCCGGCATGGATGGCGGTGAGCCGGTGGGTGCCTTCCGCCCAGATGAGGGGGCGACCGGGGGGATGAGCCCAATGGCGGAGACCGGCAGCGGAGCGGCCCAAGTTCTGCTGCCCACGGCCTCCCTCCCTATTCCCAGTGTAGGTGAACAAGGGGCAAGAACCTCTGCTGGGATCGCCAACCGACCGATTGGGGATCGGCAATTGGCCATAGCGCTTATCCAAGGAGCTGTGAGTTTGGCTGCCGGCTTGGCGATTGGCCTTGGGATCCCGGCCAATGGGGGAGCTCGCTTGATTGCCGGGGTGATTGGAGGCGGGCTGATCGGCACAGGAGCAGGGGTTATCCTCGGGGCCAGCAGTGCCAAACAAATTCGCTCCACCGCCCAAGAGCTGGCCGGCCACTTTGCCGCCTTGGCCCAGGGGAATTATTCAGTACGAGCCACAGCCAACACCCACGATGAGCTGGGGCGCTTGGCCGACAGCTTTAACCAGATGGCGGCTGCCCTTGAAGCCAACTTCGCCGAACTGAGCCAGCGGGCTGCCGAGCAAGGGCAAGCTAAGGAAGACCTACAGCGCCAGGTGATTCGCCTGCTGGACGACGTGGAAGGGGCTGCCCGTGGAGACCTGACGGTGCGGGCAGAGGTGACTGCCGACGTGCTGGGGGCTGTGGCCGACTCCTTTAACCTGACCATTCGCAGTCTGCGAGACATTGTCAGCCAGGTGAAGCGGGCCGCCGCCGCCGTGAACGATGCCGCCTTGCAGAACGAGGACTTTGCCCGCAGCCTCTCTGCCGACGCCTTGCGCCAGGCGGAGGAGATTTCCAACTCCCTCAACTCCATTCAGGAGATGACGGACTCCATTCAAGAGGTGGCCAGCAACGCCCGCGAAGCGGCCAACGTGACTGCCCAAGCCACAGAAGCAGCCGCTCGGGGTGGAGAAGCTGTGGATCGCACGGTAAGTGGCATCCTGGAAATTCGCGAAACCGTGGCAGAAACCACCCGCAAAGTGAAGCGATTGGCGGAATCCTCGCAGGAAATTTCCAAAATTGTGGCTTTGATCTCTCAAATTGCCTCGCGCACCAACCTGCTTGCCCTCAACGCCAGCATCGAGGCGGCACGAGCCGGGGAATCGGGACGGGGCTTTGCCATCGTGGCCGATGAGGTGCGACAACTGGCCGACCGAGCTGCCAAAGCCTCGAAGGAGATCGAGCAGATCGTGTTGCAGATTCAATCGGAAACCGGCAACGTGATGACGGCTATGGAAGAAGGCACCCAACTGGTGATCGAGGGGACGCGGCGGGCCGAGCAGGCCAAGAACAGCCTGGACGAGATTATCGAGGTCAGTCGCCGGATCGACGAGTTGGTGCGGGCGATCTCTCAGGCCACCGTGCAACAAACGGAAACCTCTCGCTCTGTGGCGCAGGTGATGCAATCGGTGGAGTTGACCGCCAACGAGACCTCTAAGGAGGCGCAGAAGGTGGCAGCTTCGCTCCAACAGTTGGTGAGCATCGCCCGCGAGTTGCAAACTTCTGTCGGTCGCTTCCGGGTTGGGGATGAATGAGCAAATCTGCTGTTTTGAGGGCATTCTAGGGACAAGGATCCCTATGCAGGAGACGTTATCGATCCTTAGCAAATGCCACTGGGATCCCCCTGTTCCGACTTTTGGCCGGACTCTTCGCTCAGGCGAGCCTCAATCTGTCCGGTCTGCTATTACTGATGCATACCTGTGGGCTGTAGGAAGGGCCTCCTGCCATGAATGAAGAAGCACAAAAGCGGATCCTCAGTTATTTCATCGAAGAAGCCCGCGACCACTTGGCAACGATTGAACAAGTGCTCCTCAGCTTGCGGGACAGCATGAGCGATCCCGAGCTGATCAACGAGCTGTTTCGAGCTGCTCACTCCATCAAGGGGGGAGCTGCCATGCTGGGCCTCACCAGCATCCAACGGACGGCCCACCGCATGGAAGATTTTTTCAACATCTTTCGCTCCCGTCCAGGCGGAGTGCCTGTCGACCAGCACCTGGAAACCCTGCTGCTGCGGGCTTTTGATGGGCTTTCGATGTTGTTGGAGGAGCTGCAGAGCCCCCGCGGCCTCACCCAAGAAGTCAGCAACACCACCCTGGCGGAACTGGAGCCGGTTTTTCAAGAGACCGAAAGGCACATTCAAAATCTTCTTGGCGAGGGCACTGTTCCCAGCCTTGCTCCAACTCCCGTCTCGTCGCCGGCGGTTCGCACCCTACAGCAGGACATGGCGGAGGTGGTGCCGCAGCAGTTGCGCCAGATGCTGGAGCTGTTTAAACAACGGGATCAGCCAGATGTCCGAGAGCGCTTGGCAGCGGCGAATGCCGTTCTCAAGGAGATCGGACAAGTTCATCATCTGGCGGGCTGGCAACAGTTGACGGAAACTTTCGAGCAAGCTCTGGGCAACCCCGATGCCGACCTGCGTGCTCTGGCTTTGGTCGCCCTGCGGGATTTGAAGCAGGGACAGCAGCTCATCCTAGCCGGCAAGGCCGAACAGGTTGCCCCTTCTTCAGAACTGCAACAATTGGCTCGCCCTGCTGCCCCCCCTGCCCCACCGGATCCTCTTGAGGTGGTGGTGCATCAGCAGATCCCGGCCCTGTT
This sequence comes from Synechococcus sp. R55.8, assembly GCF_047461895.1. Taxonomy (NCBI): domain Bacteria; kingdom Bacillati; phylum Cyanobacteriota; class Cyanophyceae; order Synechococcales; family Synechococcaceae; genus Synechococcus; species Synechococcus sp. R55.8. Next base: position 13,002 of record NZ_JANSIB010000052.1, read on the forward strand.
GCGCCAGATGCTGGAGCTGTTCAAACGTCCTGACGACCCGGCCACTCGACCGGCTCTGCAAGCTCTGGCCCAATCTTTGCAGGATTTGGGGCAATCTTCGGCTCTGGAACTGGGAGGCTGGACAGACTTGACCCGCTTGGTGGGCGAGATTTTGGCGGATCCCAGCCAGGATTTGCGGCAGTTGGCCCTGCCGGTGCTGAGAGATCTGAAGCAAGCCCACCAGGCTCTGGCCAATGGAGCGGCAAACACCATTCAGCCCTCGGCTGAGCTGCTGGCTTTCCGCCCTGTTCCGGCAGCCCCTGAAGAGCCAGAAGTCTGCGAGCCCTTCGAGCTTGGTCTGGCTTGGGAGTCTGAGGCAGAGCCGCTGTTCCCCCAACCCGAGGAGGGTGCCTCGGAGGATTGGGCTGTGGCTGCTGGGATCCCTGCGGAGGAAGGCGCTACCCCCGATCTGAGCTGGGAAGCTGAGCCGGTGCCAGAGGCGGTAACCCTCGCCGAGACCTCTTTTGATGGAGATGAGCTCGGAGCCGACCGGTTGCCGGAGCAGGAGAGCGCAGAGGCAAGCGGAGATCTGGCGGCGGAACAGCCCTCATCCCTTTGGGAAGTGGGCACTGCTGAGGACTCCGTCCCGCTGGCGGGAACAGATTCAGAGCACCGATCTGCTCCCGCGGAAGAGGGGGATCTGGATCTGAGTTGGCCAGGGATCCGAGCCGAAGCGGCTTGGGAGGAAGACTGGAGGACAGCTGCCGTGCCGGCAGAAAGCCCAGAAGAGGACGGGCAGGGAGCTGACTTGGCCTCTGTTGCGGACGACTTCGGTCGCGTTAGCGGAGCGGAGCTCTATGCCACTCCCTTGGATCTGGAGGAAGAAGCCACCTCGGCCTTTGACGAGCTGTTCGCCAACGCAGAAGCGCTGTCTGATATTGAAGAGTTCCCAACAGAGCTGATCCCTCCTTCTCCTGAGCCCCTCTCCCAGACCTTTGAGGATCTGAGCCCAAGGTTGGACGAGGAGAGAGCCGAGGCAGATCTAGCGGAGCTGTTTGCCGAAGTGGTGAGTGAAGAGACAGAGGGGTTTGTCTCTGCTGAGCTCGCCTGGGATGCTGGACAGGAGCCGACTGACCGGAGCGCTGCTGCGGACATGAGCGAGGGATCCGGCTTTGTCCCAGACGCAGCCGCAAGTGCTGGGGTAGAGGCGCTATTCGAGATTGAGGAACTTCCCGTAGAGAGCGCCTCCCGGCAAGAAGGGTCTCAGCTTCCTGACGTTGAGGCCGTTCCCGCTGGTGAGCCGGAGGCCGATCTTTGGGCGGCTGAGCCGTCTCCACCCCTTCAAGAGACCCTTGAGGATGGGGAAATCGCAGCAGATCTTTGGGCTGAATTTCCCGCAGACATCCAGCCGGAGGATTTTTCCATCCCAGCAGATCATCTGGCAGAGTCGGGTTCCGACGAGGTGGGATCCTCAGAGTTCGCTGACTCTGCTGCCTTCGATACTGCCGAAGACAGCCTGGAGAGCTTTTTTTCCACCCCTGCGGCAGAAGCCGATCCGGCTTGGTCGATGCCGGAAGCAAGTGAACCTTCCGTATTTTTGGATCCCTCTTTTGGCCCATCCCTGGACATCGCTGAGGCTGATGCTGCCGAAGCTGAGCAACTGGGGGATCTCTTTATCGGCGAACCCTTCCCCACGTCGCCCGACATGGCCAATGAGCCGAGGGAATCGCCAATTCCAGACTTCGGAGCCGAGCTGAGCCTAGGGGATCTCTTCGCCGGCGAGACCCTTGAGGAGGCGTCCGATGGGGACTCCATCCCCCTGACCCAATCAGCAGCTGGGGACACAGCAGAAGCCCAGGAGTGGGCGCTTCTGGAGGAGCTGTTCCCGGTCCAGGAGGAGTCTTTCGCAGACCTGCAACCCACGGCTGAGGAGGCAGTCGCCCCTTCCCCCGAGCTCTCCTTCGACCGTCTCGATGCCCTATTCACCCAGGAATCCGACCCAGAAGAACTGAGCCTGGGGGCCAGGGGATCCCTCTCGGCCATGGATGCCGATGGCGGTCGCGCTAGCGGAGCGGAGCTCTACGACCAGGTGGATCTGGATGAGTTGAGCCAGTTCTTTGCAGAAGGGGAAGCGCCCCAAGAAAAACCCCCCTTGGATCTTGCCACCTTCCTGGAGGACACAGAAGCTTTGCAAGCGAGCAGCCTGGCGGAAGTGCCCGTGTCTGAGCCAGAGCCGCCGGTTGCCGCACTGGAGGAAGAAAATGCCCTCCAGCCTGCGGAGGACGATCTGGAAAGCCAGTTGGCCAGCCTGTTTGCAGAAGATGAATCCTTAGCCGTTCCTGTTGGCGAGGCCGAGACCCCAGAGGAAGAGGCGCTGGAAGCTGCTCCGGCTCCCCGTTTGGACGATTTGGCCGCCCTCTTCGACGCTGCCGAGCCGGCGGTAACCCCTGAGCTAGAAAAGGCTATCGCCCCCCTTGTGGGATCCCCTGCAGCCGCGAGCGGCGAGGCTGCTGACGACTTTGCAGCCCAGCTGGAATCGCTCCTGGGCGATCTCGAGGTTCCTGCCCAAGCACCTGCTGCGGCGCCAGCACCTTCGCCGCCAGTTGCCGCTGCTGCTCCAGCAACCCCCACCCCAGCAGCAGCTGCCCCGGCGGCAACTGGGCCGACTTCACGGCGAACTGCTGCCCTCAGCAACCCTGTGATGCGGGTGGAGGTGCGCCACCTCGACTCCATCAACAACCTGGTGGGAGAGTTGGTGGTCATCCGCAACAGCATGGAGCAAAACCAAACCCGTCTGCGCCAGTTTCTGGATGGCCTGTTGGGCCGTGTGCAACAGCTAGGGGATCTGGGCCAGCGCATGCGGGATCAGTATGACCGCTCCTTGCTGGAATCGGCTTTGTTCTCCAGCCGCAGCAGCTCAGCCTATGGCGGCACGGTAACGGTGGGCTTCGGTCGAAATGGGGAGGGATCCAGCCGAGGAAGGCGGAGTCATTCCTCCGGCCAAGAGTTCGACAAGCTGGAGATGGACCAGTTTACGGCCTTCCACGCTCTGGCCCAGGAGATCATTGAGCTCATCGTGCGGGTGCGCGAGTCCTCCTCCGACATCGAGTTTGCCGTGGATGAGGCAGAGCAGATCACCCGCCAATTTCGCCAGGTGACCACCCAACTGCAAGAGGGCCTGAACCGGGCGCGCATGGTGCCCTTCTCGCAAGTTGCCGACCGCTTGCCCCGCGCCATTCGGGATCTCTCCATCAAAACGGGCAAGCAGGCCAGCCTGGTGGTGGAAGGCCGTGACACGCTCATCGACAAGGCCATCCTGGAGGAGCTCTATGACCCCATGACCCACTTGGTGAACAACGCCCTGGTACACGGGATCGAGACCCCTGAGGAGCGGCGGCGGGCGGGCAAGCCCCCTGAGGGCAAGATCACCGTCAAGGCCTTCTATCAGGGCAACCAAACCATCATCATCGTCTCGGACGATGGCGCCGGGATCCCGGTGGAGAAGGTCAAGGCCAAGGCCCAAAGGCTGGGGCTGCTGTCGGAGCAAGCCGACGAAGACGAAGTGTTCAACGTTCTCTTCCACCCTGGCTTCAGCGTTCGCGAGGCCAGCGAGGTGGACGATCTGGCCGGGCGGGGGGTTGGCTTGGATGTGGTGCGCCGCAACATCACCGATCTGCGCGGCAGCATTCAAGTGGATTCTGTGCGGGGCAAAGGAACCACCTTTACCATCCGCCTCCCCCTCACCCTGAGCATTTCCAAGGCCATGGTGTGTGTCAGCGACAAAGCCCTGATCGCCTTCCCCCTGGATGGCGTGGAGGAGATGCTGGATGTTCCTGCCGACGAAGTTCAGCCGGATGAGCAGGGGCGGCCCTCAATTCTCTGGCGGGATCAGCGTCTTCACTTCCAGCCCCTCTCAAATCTGCTGGCCTACAGCCGCAGCCACAGCCGCAGCCGTTCTGAGGTGTACAGCATCACTCAGGATGAGGGCATCATTCCCATTGTCATCCTGCAAAGTGCCGGTCAGTATGTTGCTCTGCAGGTGGACAGCTTTGTGGAAGAGCAGGAAATCGTGATCAAGCAACTGCGCGGGCCTGTGCCCAAGCCGCCGGGCATTTCTGGGGCAACGGTGTTGGGGAACGGGCGGGTGCTGCCGATTGCCGACATCATCGAGCTGGTGGACATAGCCCACGGTCGCCGTCGGGATCTCAACCGCTTCTGGCTGGATCACCGGGATGAGGAGCCAACCCCAGAAGAGGTGCGCCAGACCACCGTGTTGATCGTGGACGACTCGATCACCGTTCGGGAGCTGCTCTCGATGTCTTTCCAGAAGGTGGGCTACCGGGTGGAACAGGCGCGGGATGGCCAGGATGCCTGGGAAAAGCTGCGCGGCGGCCTGCCCTGCGACCTCATCTTCTGCGACATCGAGATGCCGCGGATGGACGGCCTAGAACTGCTCACCCGCCTGCGGGAAGACAGCAACTTCAAGCATCTCCCGGTTGCCATGCTCACCTCGCGGGGGGCAGAACGGCACCGGCAAACAGCACGGGAGCTGGGAGCAACTGCCTACTTCACCAAGCCCTATCTGGAAGAGGAGCTGCTCAGCGCTGCTGCCCGCATGTTGAGGGGGGAACAGTTGTTGGCGGCCAACCCAACTTCCTAATCGCGACAGCGGTGCGGTTCCCGTTCAGTGTGGCGCAGCAACATAGGGTGCTGTAGGCATGGCACTGATACATTTACGCTGAACACTGCTGAACATCACTGTTCAACTATGCAGCGAT
>NZ_JANSIB010000053.1:0-17601 GCF_047461895.1 Synechococcus sp. R55.8
CTGGGATCCCCGAGAGGAGAAATGGGGCATGATTAGACCCAATTCTGCCCATCTATTGACTCCGGATTTTCGCCTCAGCCTGTCGGTGTTGGCTTTGGCGGTGCCGCTGTTCTGGCTTTCGTTTTGGGCGGGGCTAGGGGTGGGCCTGTTTGGCCTGTTTTTGATGGTGCAGACCTCTCTGATCGGGCTGGCCTTTACCAGGACGGCGCTGCAGGTCTACAGCGGCTCCAAGCGCATCCGCGAGTTTCCCTACAGCGAGTGGCAGGATTGGCAAATTTTCTGGCCGCCGCTGCCGGTGTTGTTCTTTTTCCGAGAAACCCGGAGCATTCATTTTTTGCCGATGCTGTTTAACCCTGCTGAGCTGAAGATGTGTTTGGAAGAGCGGGTGGGTCATCTCCACGCCCAACATCGGTCTCAAGGATCCCCGCCGATTGCTGGTCCGGGTAGCTCCCGCCGATGAGTGGCTCCGCCTTGTGGGTTTGGCAGCAGGCAGGGAGATGGCGCTGGCTGGAGTGTCAGCTTTTGGCGGAGTGGCCTCATGCTTTTGGCTCTCGCCAAGGTCATCCCCATCCCCCGTCTCAGTTGGCCGCCCGGCTGCAACTGCCCCCTGAACAGGCCGCGTGGGGCCATCAGGTGCATGGCTGCAACTGGGTTTGGGCAGATGGGATCACCGAAACCTTTGGACACAAACGAGAGCAGGACTGCTCTGTTGGTCAAGGGATCCCTACCCGCTCTCAGGCAGATGCGGTCATTGCCCGCCGCCAAGGAGATTCTGCCTGGGTCTGCACCGCTGACTGTGTGCCGATTTTGGTGGCCAGCCAAGAATGGGTGGCAGCCATTCACGCCGGGTGGAGAGGCACTGCTGCGGGGATCTTGTCCAAGGTGCTGCAGGAGTTTTTACAGGCGGGGATCCCTGCTGCTGGGATCCGCGTGGCCATCGGGCCCTCTATTTCGGGGTCGGTCTATCAGGTGTCAGAGGAGGTGGCGGAGCAGGTGCTGCAAAGCCTACCCCCAGGGCTGGATGCCCGCGCCGCCCTGTTGCCCGATCCTCTGCCTGGCAAGGTTCGCCTGGATCTGCGCTGGGTCAACGGTGCCCAAGCCCAAGCCCAAGGGATCCCCCCTGAACACATTGCCGTCAGCCCCCATTGCACCCTCAGCCAACCCCAAGATTTCTTTTCCTACCGCCGCGATGGATCCCTGAAGGATGAGCAGGGCCGTCATTGCGTGCAGTGGTCGGGAATCGGCCTGCGGTCGTAGGCAGACTTGACCCAGTTCTGCCCGGAGGAACGGGAAGTAGTGGCTATAATTGCGCTCAAGACAGGGCTCTATCTAACTACTGGAGATCCCATGGTTTACCGCGCTGTTTTCTGGGGATTAGCTGGGATGGCTTTGGCTTTCTCTCTCGCTTTCCTTGAGGAGGCTAACGCTCAAACCTCGCTGACTGGCATCAACCGTGACAGCGTACTGCAACTGAACCTTGGGTCGGGACGCAGCCTCCCTCGGGTACCTGTGGGCGGTTCAGGTTCTGAGGAGGGCCGGGATCCTGCTGCTCCCTCGGCGCAAATGTGGGCAGAGTGGCATATTCGCGCCAATGTCTGTACCGGAAACCTATCCACAGAAGAACTGGCGGAGCTGTTTCCATTGGTGAATCAAGCTCTAGTGGATGCCGTTTGCCGGGGAGGAAGTTAAAGGTTGCCCAGGCTGGCGGTAAGGTGAAGAAGGAGCCTCTAGGTCGCTGCTGCATGGATTTTGAGAAACTTTTGGAGGAATGGGTTGCAGCCTTTGCCCAAGTGGCCGAAGAAAGTTTGGCCTCTTTGGAGACTGCCCTGACGGAGCTGGCAGAGCACTTGGCTGTGCCTTTACAGGAAACCCTTAGGCAGTGGGAAGCCCTCTGGAATCTGGAGGAGGAAGTGGAGCTGGAGCCTGAGCCAGAGCCTTTTGAGGAAACCTTCAACCCTTCTGGCGAATCTTTCACCACCAGTCGTTTCTTCGTCAGCCCGATAGGATTTGGGGGTGTGGTTGTTTACACTTACGTGGCTTCGCCGCCAGAATACATCGGGGATCCCACCTGCCGCTACAATGCCCATTCTCCAGAGTTGCGCTGCGCCGTCAACCCCTACGGCCCCTGTGAGGGCTGTCCCCACTACGAGCCCCGGAATGAGCCCCGATGAAGGGTGACCGCCTGATTGTTGCGCTGGATACTCCTTCTCAAGAGCAGGCTTTGGAGTGGGTGGACTCCTTGCCGCAGGTGCTGTGGTGGAAGGTGGGTCTGGAGCTGTTCACTGCTGCGGGTTCTTCCATCCTGCAGGCTCTCAAGGAAAGGGGCAAGCGCATTTTTCTGGATTTGAAGCTGCACGACATTCCCCACACCGTGGGGAGGGCCACGGCGGTGGCCGTCAGCTATGGAGTGGATCTGCTCACCGTCCATGCTGCCGGTGGCAGTGCCATGTTGCGGGCAGCCGTGGCAGCCGCCCAGGGCAGTTCTTGTCGACTATTGGCGGTTACCCTCTTAACCAGCATCAGCCCCCCGCAGGTGCGACAGGAACTGGGCATCGAGATGGATCCCGCCGACTACGTGTTGCATTTGGCCCGGCTGGCTCAAGCTCAAGGCTTTACTGGACTGGTTTGCTCTCCTCAGGAGGTCTCGCGGTTGCGCCAAGCTTTGGGGCCGGAGGTTTTGCTGGTTACTCCCGGGATCCGTCTGGGCCAAGCCAAGGCGGGGGATGGAGAGGAGGATCAACAGCGCATCTGCACGCCCGACGAAGCTCTGCGGGCAGGAGCCGATTATCTGGTGGTGGGCCGCCCCATCACCGCTTCTCCCGATCCCGTGGCCGCCTTGCGGCGCTTCCAAGCCTCATGGGATGCTGCCGGGTGAGGGTGTGGGGAGATGCCCGATGTTATTGGGGTAGTTCTGTAATGCAACGACGCCGTAGGCTTGTGCAGTGGATCCCTGAAAAAAGGCCGGCTGGATCCGGCAGGAGATGTTGGCTAGGAGTCGGTTTGTCGGTGGTTTTGGGCCTGGTCAGCACTCCTGGGCGCGTTAGGGGTGCAGAGCATTTTGTTCCGGCAAGAGGGGAAACTTGCCTGGCTGCTCCTCAGGTTTGGGCTGAGGCTCTAACGGAGCAGTTGCCTTTGTTTCTCAATCTGGCCTTGAGCCGCTCCCGCTCTGAGTTTCAGGTTGTGCTGGTGGGGAAGCCGGAGGTTGAAATGCTCTCTCCAAGGTCTCCGGCCCGCTTACGCCAACAGGAGCTGGCTCCGGTTTTGCCGGACACCGCAACTGCTTCTCCAGAAGCTTTTCGGCTGTATTTCACCACGTTGGAGCGCCGCTTGGTCTTGGCAACCCCTGCGGAAAGCAGCGCCAACCCCTTGGCCGGTCGGCGTAGCGAAACTCTGCAACTGGCCTACGAGGCTTATGTCCTGCGGGCTAACCCTGGGGATCCCTGGCGGTTGGTGCGTCTGCAGGTAACCGGATCGGGGATCCCCATTCGCGATGTAACGAATGGACTCACTGCCCAGGCCATCCGCCGCTGGCAACAGTCGGGTTGCCCCTTGACGGGCGATCTAGAGTTGACTAGACCTTCTCTCTAGCGGCGCGGAGCGCTTTGCGTCAGCATGAGTGCGGGAGTATGTCACGCGGGGAGATTCTCTTTTGGAAGTAACGAAGGGGCACTTTTTCTCCCCAACCGGCCAAGAGTAGAGGGCGTTGGATGTTCTGCTGCCGGTCGAGGGCCCACCCCGTGTAGGGATAGTGTTCTGCACTGCTCATGCGAACAGGCTAGGGTTTACCCATGAAGTTTCCCCCCGCCACACCCCGCCCGGGCAAGCGGCTGCCCCGCGGCTCATTTCCCCGCCTGAGCTCCTCCAACAGGGACAACCATCGCCGTCGGCGTTTGGTTGGTTTTGGTTTCATGGGCCACTGGCTGCTATGGGGAGGGATGGGCCTTCTTTTGGGGCAGCGACTCCGCTCTTGGGGGCAACCGGCTCCTCTGCAGTGGTGGCGCGTTTTGCCGGTGAGCAGTTCTGAGGGATCCCTGACTTTTGTCCAACCGGAACTGCCTCTCTACCACTCGTTCGCGTCAGTGGTGCGGAGCGCTTTTGCCGACAGGCTACTGCCCTGGCTGGCTCAGGGAACCGGGATCTCGGCTGAAGGGATCCTGCACATCTTCTCAGCTATGGCCTGCTTGGCCATTCTGCTGTTGTGCTGGAGCTGGGGCAACTTCTGGAGTGCCGGTCTATGGGGACTCAGCCCCTGGGTGTTGACCCAAGGGTTGGAGCCAGGCAGCGAGATTTTGGGCAGCCTGGTTTTGCTTTGCAGTTGTGGTGTTGGGCCGGGATCCACCTTGCGCTGGTGGGGTCTGGCCTTAGCTTGTGCCCTGTCTTATAAGGTTTGGCCCTTGGCTCTGCTCTGGGCGGGGCTGTGGACGAGCCAGCAGTGGCCACGGCAACCGTTGCGTTCGCGTCAGCGGCTCGGAATATCAGGACTGCTTTTGCTGCTGCTGGTGATGGGGCTTTCCTGGCTGGGACGGTTTAATTTGCCGGCTACCTCTGCTGAGGTGATTCCCCATCCTCTCAGCTCCCAAGGTGGCTTGGCCGTTTTGGCTACTTTGATGCTGCCCTTGGGGTTGAGCTTGGTGCGGCTGGGCTGGCCCTGGGCGGAACGGCAACAAGCCCTGCTCAGCTTGGCCGGCTTGGGCCATGTCCTCTGGATGGGGGCGCTGGCGACATGGTTTTGGGATCCCCAAGTGAACACCCTGCAGCAAAGTGCTCGCTGGGGTTTGGTGGTGCTCCCCTTCCTATGCCTGAGCGCCGGCGGCGTCTTGGCAGAGATCCCCTACCGGAGCTGGCGGCGGGTTTTGGGATCCCTACTCCTGGGCAGTTCTTTCTTGTTATCGTGGCAGGCATTGGCCTAAGGTATTCTTTCTCTTGCTTGCCATGACCCAGACCTCGTCCGCATCGGCACCGCGTAGCACTTCGCGGCCCTTGTTGCAAACCCTTTTTGCCCAACGGGCTCAGGCTGTGATCCCTTCTCCTTTCGGGGCGGAGATCCCAGGGGCGGTGCCAGTGGTTACCAGTTTTACCTTTGGGCTGGCGGATCCGCGCCTGTTTCCCAAGGCCGACTTGGCGCGGGCCACGGCGGAGGTGTTGGCGGAAGATGGGGACAATGCCCTCAATTACGGCGGCACGTTTGCCGGGCTGATCGACGTGGTGCTGCAGTTGATGCGGGATAGAGGGGTAGAGGCCCAGCCGGAAAACCTACTGATCGGCTATGGCTCTGGGCAGATCCTCGGCCTGTTGCCTCAGGTCTTTGTGGAGCCGGGGGATGTAGTCATTGTGGAAGGGCCCACCTTCATGGGGGCTGTCAGCCGTTTTGCGGCGGCAGGAGCGCGTCTGATCTCGATTCCGGTGGATGGGGAAGGCATGGTGGTGGATCGCCTGGAAGAGGTGCTGCGCGATCTGGCTCGCCAAGGGATCCGCCCCCGATTTGTCTATACCATTCCCACCTTCCAAAACCCCAAAGGCTGCACCCTCTCTGGGCCACGGCGGCAGAAATTGGTGCAGTTGGCAGCTGAGTACGGTGTGGTGGTGGTGGAGGACGAGGCCTACTACGACCTGCGCTTTGCCGGGGATCCCTTGCCCAGTTTGGCTGCGCTGGATCGGGAAGGCTGGGTTCTTCATGTGGGCACCTTCTCCAAGATTGTGGTGCCGGGGGTGCGGGTGGGTTGGGCCTGTGGTCACCCTGAGATCATCCGCCGCTTGGAGATGTTTCGCAGCGAGGGATCCCTGGGGCCCTTTTTGGGCCGGGTGGTGGCCCGCTATTGCGGGGAGGGCCGTCTGCAAAGCCACATTCAACTCCTCACCCGTCGCTACCGAGAAAAGTGCCAGGTGATGCTGGAGGCCATCGCTCAATATTTTCCGCCCGAAGTCAAGGTGGAGGCCCCTGGGGGTGGATTTTTCGTCTGGTGTGAGCTGCCCCCTTCCCTAAGCGCCAGCACCTTGTTGCAGGCTACCCGTGCCCTGGGGGTCACCTTCCTGCCGGGCACCCACTGCTTTGCCGATGGCCAAGGGGAGCACGCCCTGCGCCTCGCCTTTAGCTACCAACCCGAGGAGCGCATTGTCAGTGGGATCCAGATTATTGGGGAGCAACTGCACAGACTGATACACTCTTGCGCCAGCGGTGCGGAGCAGCAAGGGAAGGAGCTCTCCAAAAGCATGGATCCTTGAAGCCCAGAGCGCAGATTTCCCGCTCACCTGCCCCCCACAGCCTTGGCCATGCGCCGGAAAAATTGCCCAACGCCCTTCACCAGGTTGGGTGCAGCTTCTGGACGAGCCGGGATCCCTGCCATGAGGGTGTAGTAGTCATCCAAGAGGGTGTGCTCTTCTGGAGAGACCGTGTCGTCCGCGATCATCAGGTTGCCGATTGCTCCCAAAAGTTGCATGCGCTCGGTTTCGCTGGCCTGGGCTAGATAATCGGCCATCCAGCGCTCGGTTTGCTCCATTGGGATGGGCTCTTGGATCAGTTCTCGCAGCTCGGTATCGTGCTCCAAACCATAGCGGCGCAGCAGGGATCCCAAGTAGGCCAATTCCTGGGGTTCCAAATGCCCATCGGCCCAAGCAGAGCCGGCCACAATTTTGAGCATGAGCTGGTGTTGAGTTGTGGGGTTCATGGTGGGATCCCTTGCTGAGAACTGTCAGCGATCCGGAGGCCTTAGAGGCTGAAGAGTTGAGGGGATGACCAGCTTCAACAACTATAGCCAGACCTTAGGTGAGCCATCTGCATTCGCGCCAGCGGTGCGCAGCCCTTTTTGCGGCTAGAATCGTTATCTGTATTCACGGACACTGAGCTACCGCGATAGCGGGACGGAGTCCTTTTTCTCGCCCATTCTTGCAATGCTGAGCGCCTCTCCTTGCCAATTGGATCTTGCCATTCCGGCCCCAGGTCGGCTGTACCGCGGCAGCGGCATTCTGGAAGCTGTGCCCCTCACCGTGCTGGGATCCCGTGTGCTGGTGATCGGGGGGGAACGCTCCTTGGCTGTAGTTGAGGCCCCCCTGGAGCGCAATTTCGCCCGGGATCCCGCCCTCCAAGTTCACTGGACTACCTACGGGGTAGATTGCAGCGAGTCGGAGCTGGCGCGTTTGCAGGCGCTAGCCATGGCGGAGTCCACAACCGGCATCTTGGGGGTAGGCGGGGGCAAGGCTCTGGATACGGCCAAGCTGGTGGCCCACCGGCTGCGTATCCCCGTGGTTACCGTGCCCACCTCTGCGGCCACCTGTGCCGCCTGGAGCGCCCTATCCAATATCTACTCCGACAGCGGCGCTTTTCAGCAGGATGTGAGCCTGGATCGCGCCCCTGCTGCCCTGATCCTGGACTATGAGCTGATTCTGCAAGCTCCAGCGCGCACCCTAGTGGCTGGGATCGGAGATGCCTTGGCTAAGTGGTACGAGTCTTCCGTCAGCAGCGGCAGTTCAGAAGATGCCCTGGTGATTGGCGCTGTGCAGCAGGCCCGCGTCCTGCGGGATTTGCTCCTCCAGCAATCGGCGGCGGCCCTGCGGGAGCCGGGCGGAACCGCTTGGAAGCAGGTGGTGGATGCTTGCATTTGCCTGGCGGGGATCGTCGGCGGCATGGGTGGGGCTAAGTGTCGCACCGTGGCCGCCCACGCTGTCCACAACGGGCTAACCCACTTGTCGGGGCACCGGGCCACCCTGCACGGCGAGAAGGTGGCTTTCGGCATTTTGGCCCAGCTCCGCCTAGAAGAGATCCTGCAGGGAAGCCAGTTGGCGCTGGCAGCACGTACCCAGTTGCTGGAGTTCTACCGCCAGGTGGGGTTGCCCCTCAACTTGCGGGATCTCAAGCTAGGTCACTTGGGATCCGCCGACCTGCTGCATGCTGCCCAAGTGGCCTGCCAGCCAGGATCCGACATCCACCACCTGCCCTTCCCCGTCAGTCCAGAAGCCCTGTTGGTGGCCCTTACCACCACAGACCTGACCAGCTCCAGCCCTGTTCTCCCTCGGCTGTAAGTCCTGGCAGAGGATATCTGTCTGCTATCCAACTCCGCCGGTACGGGCCTGGGTCGGCATTGTGGGCAGGCGGGCTTCGCCGTAGGCTCCAGAGGTGGCGCCCACCAAGATCAAGGCTCCGCCCATCCAAGTCCACACATCCGGGATCTCGGCAAACACCCAAAACCCGATTAGGCTGGCCCAGAGCAGACGGGAGAAATCCAGAGGCAGCAGCATCGTCACCTCAGCCAGCTTGTAGGCCTGGGCGAGGGCCACCTGGCCAATGCTGCCCAGTAGCCCCATGGCCACCATCCACAGCCACTGCTCAGGAGAAGGCCAGGTCCAAACCCAGACGGCAGCCAGAAAGGAAAGGGGGGTCTGCAGCAGGCCCATGTAGGCCGTAATCGTGAGGCTGGACTCGGTGCGGGAGAGGATCTTGAGCACGATGGTCACCCAGGCAAAGAGTGCTGCCGCCCCCAAGGCCAGCCCTGTTCCCAGAGAAAACTCTCGGAAGCCTGGCCTCAACATCACCAAAGCCCCGGCAAACCCCAGGCCCAATCCCAGCCAGCGGGACGAGCGCATCTGCTCGCCCAACACCCATACCGCCATCGTGCCGGCAAACAAAAGTTGAACAAAGCTCAGCGCCGTAGCTTCTGCCAGAGGCAACAGGCTGGCTGCCCAAAAGGAGAGCAACATCCCCACCGTGCTGATCGCCGAGCGCAGGAGGTAAAACTCCATCTTGGCGGTGTGCAGAGACTGGATCCCAGCCCGCAACACCAGCGGCGACAGGGCGAGAAACCCGAATAGGTTGCGCAAAAACACAATCTGAAAGGGGTGAAGGGCGGGAGTGTTGAGCCGGATGATCGCGCCTAAACAGGCAAAGCAAGCAGTGGCCAGCAGCTTCAGGGCAACTCCTTGCCAGAGCCTTATTTTTCCCCACTCTGCAAAGCGGCTCAGCTGGTGGCGATACCACATCTCCAAAGTCACAGCTCACACCCAAATGGTTTAGGCACTAAGTTTTCAGCCTTGAACTCTCAGCTTAAACGGACTTCCAGGGATCCGAACTGCGCCCCTGGGCACTCCTTGCTGCCCACCGGCCCCCCTGATTCCCAGGGGGAAAAAGATGGGGATCCCAAGACATAGCTATTTCAAGTAGCCATGAAACAACTCACCCCGTCGCTCCATAGCTCCCCTCTCTCTTTGGGAGAGGGGCTGGGGGTGAGGGCGTGGAACCTCTAGGTTTGCTTGAGAATCTCTTTCAAGTAGCCGATGACCGTTTCCGGCTTGAGATGGGCCATACAGGGATGACCCTCCACCAGGCAGGTTTCGTTTTTGAACTTGTTCTCTGCGCAGACCCGGCACTTGTAGGCGGTTTGGGTGAGATAGACGTGGGGCAGACGAGGAGCCCACAGTCGCACCGGGCTGGCCCCATCCCCATCGGCATCGTTGCCAAACAGGGCAATGGTGGGACAGCCCACTGCCGCCGCGATGTGCATCGGCCCCGCATCCACGGAGATACACACCCGCGCCCGCTTCAGGGCCCCCGCCAGCTCCATGAGGCTGGTTTTGCCCCGCAGGTCAACCATTCCCGTTTGCGCCAGCAGTTCGTCTTCGCTGCTGCCGCCGTGGTAGAGGGATCGCTGCAGCTCCGGCGCGCTGCCGATTAGCCCCACCTGCAGGCCCTGGCCTTGGCACCACTGGATCACCTGCCGCCAGTACTCCAGAGGCCACATCTTGGCGCGGCGGGTAGTGGTGATGTGCACCAAGACCTCTGGCACCGGAAAACCGGGATCCCGGCTGGGCAGCTCCAGGCGGAAAAAATCCGTCTCCACGTACGCCAGGCGACAGAAGATTTCGGCGATGTAGTTGCTGGTGAGGATCCCTTTGTAGCGCTGCAGAAACTCCAGGCCGTTCCAGTCGTCATCCTGGAGCATGCGCTGTACCGGGTCGGAGCCGGGGTCCAACTTGCGGCGAAAATCCAGAGTCAAGCCGGCCCCGGCAATGTACTGGGGGCGCAGGGCCGTTACCGCCACCAGGTTGAGCTCGCTAAACTCGTCGCAATTGATGGCCAAGTCGTAGGGGCCGGCCTGGGTCACCCGTTCTCGCACAGCAGCGGTCAGGGCCTCGAGGTAATCGGGACGACGGCTGTAGAGAGGAAAGCTGAAGTCGATGTAGGGGCAGTGGAGCTCAAAGTCGCGGGTAATCTCGCTGCCAAAAAAATCCAGCACACAGCCGGGGTATTTTTCCTTGAGGCCCCGCAACAGCGGGATGGTAACCACAAAATTGCCCACCTTGCTGGAGGAAAACACCGCCAGGTGGGGATGTTCCCGCAGAGGTTGGTTGGCAAACCGTTGCATAAGGCTGGGATCCCCAGGAAGATATCAACCCCGCTGGAGGTGGTGGGGGTGGTGCAGACAGAGCACTTTTGCTAGGCTAGCATTCCTCTGTCCTGTGCTTTGATGGCCATGCTGGGATCCCTGGGCCTCAGGGGAGACTGGCTTGGCTGCCATCCCAGATGACCACCACAGCAAAGCGATCCAGAAAGCCATCTGTCGCATTCATCTGGCGCAGACTAAAAGCATCTTCGGCGGAAATCACCAGGTCGTAGCCCAGGGTGCGGATGGCACGAATGCGGTGAGGCCGTTCCCCGATGCGGTTCACCAGTGAGCGGGCCTGCTCTTCCGAGGTGGCATAGGCAGCTGTGCCCTCGCTGCCCACAAAGGCCGCGTTGAGGTCTTGGCCAAGAGTAACGGGGGTATAGACTTGATTGCCATCGGGATCAAACAAGCGCATTGACTGGCTAGGCAAGAAATCCAAGCCTCGTGCATCCACAATCAACCCTGTCACTTGCGGTTCCCGCCGCTGGGATCCCGCCTCCAGACCCGCTCCACCCCCTGGCCCTTGGCCCGCACCCATCCCTGAGCCAGGGCTGGCTCCGCGCACCCCACTCTGGCCGCTGCCCGGCCCGACCACTTCCCCCTGCCGGGATCCAGAGCCACTGCCGCCGGGGCTGGTGCCGAACTGCCGCAACAGATCCAGATCGAAAACCGGGCCTTCTGCCACTTCTCCATGGCCGGGTTGGGCCGGCTGGACTTTTGGATCGGCTTGATCTGTTTGTGGGAGCGGAACAGAATCCTGGGTTACTGGACGCCAGGGCGTTGCTTCAGAAGCGGGCAGGGTAGGGGATCCCCCTTGCAAGCGGTAAAGGGGAGGAAACAGCGTTTGGGCATCCACAGCTTCCACCGGCAAGACCGGCCCCGCCAGCAGGATCCCCAGTGCTGCCCAGCTCACTTGGATCCGTATGCCTTGAATCCTATACTTCCACCACCTCATGCCCACACCTCTTGGCCTCAAAACCTGCGGCCCATCTCGCAACAGCTCACCTTTCCCCCATGCTACCCAGGCAGGGCCGGTTCGGCAGGGGATCCCGCGCAGTCTTCCCCTTGGCTTGAGAGCAGCTGGGGCTCCTGGCCTCTCCCTAAAGGTGGGTCGGAGAACAAGAGATTGATCCCCAGCGATCCCCAGGGTCTTGACCGACAGGCAAAAATACGCAAACATGGGTTCATCATTCTTGATGATCCCCGTTGATCCCCACCTGTGGTCATCAGCGGCTGGAGAGCCCGAGGCAAGCCGATACATCAGCAGGTTCAAGGTTGTCCTCAGAACCACAAGCTGGGATCGGCCCATAGGACAAAAGCTGGAGCATTGCACGAAGCCCGATTTGTCGAAGACAGGAGACCCCGACCATGCCACAAGAGCGGATCCCGTTGGAAGAAATGACCATCCGGCAGTTGCGGGAAGAAGCTGCCCGCTATCAGATCCCCAAGTACAGCCGCATGACCAAAGACCAGCTGATTGAGGCCATTCGAGAGGCCCAAGTCAAAGCTGGCCGCCCTGTCGATGCCATGCCGGAGCCCAAGGGGCAAGAATCGGTCACCCAAACGAAGTTTAGGGGTCAAGAGGTTGCCGGCAAGACGGATCTGGCCGATGTGGACAAAGGGCTGGGGGATCTGCCGGAGGGCTATGGGGAAAGCCGCATCGTTTTGCTGCCGCGGGATCCCCAGTGGGCCTACGCCTATTGGGATGTGCCCAACGAGGCTAAAGAAAGCAAGCGCCGCGAGGGCGGCCAACAGTTGGCGCTGCGCCTCTACGATGTGACGGATATCGATTTCAGCTACCAGCCGGCCCACAGCATGCAGGAGTACCCCTGTGATGAGTTGGCGCGGGAGTGGTATTTGCCGATCCCGGTGAGCGATCGTTCCTACATTGTGGAAATTGGCTACCGGACGGCAGATGGCCGCTGGCTGATGTTGGCCCGCTCGGCTGCAGTGATGGTGCCGCCGGTCTATCCTTCCGACTGGTTTGAAGAGCATTTCCTGACGGTGCCCTTCGATATGGCCCTGCAGGGCCGCACCCTCTACCAGCTCAGCGAGCCTTACAAGCGCAGTGCCACCGGCATGGGTGTGGTGGCCTACAAGGGCGATGAGCCGCAGCAAGGGGCCATGGTCGATCCCTTCCTGGAAATGGTGGGTGGCTTTGAGGCGATGCGGGTGGCGGGATCCCTGTTTGGCAGCCACCAGATGGGCAGCCGCCAATTGGTGCCCGAGCAGGCCATCAGCTCGTTTATCATCCCCTCGGGTGTGGGCATGATGGGGATGGCCATGGCGGAGGTGCCCGCTGCTCCCTGGATGGCTTCAGGATCCGGCTTGGGCCTGTTCTCGGGGGCTTCCGAAGTGCTGCCGCAGCGCTCTCGCAAGTTCTGGTTGGTGGCCGATGCCGAGCTGATTGTCTATGGGGCCACAGAGCCGGATGCCACCGTTACCATTGGCGGGCGCAAGATCCAGCTCAACCCCGATGGCACCTTCCGCTTCCACATGGCTTTCCCAGACGGCAACATCGACTTCCCCATCTTTGCGGTGGCTGCCGATGGCGAGCAAAACCGGGAGATCCACATGACTTTCGACCGCCGCACCCTCTCCCGCCGCACCAACACCAAGGAGGAGGCCATCGAGGAGCTGTTGCCCTAAAGGATCCAACCTTCGGCTTCTTGCCCCCTGGAGCTGGCCGGGGGGCTTTTTTCCCTGGGCTGGAGAGCTTGACTCTAGTCATCGAAACAGGGGATCCCAGCCCTAGGAGAGGTCGATCACCCGGATCAGTTGTTTCAGCTTCTCCATCACCCGTCCGGAGCGAAGCAGGTCTTCCGCCTGTTGGATCCCTTCTGGCAAGGATGGAGCAAGCCCGAGGAGCCACAGATAGCTGCCCCCATTCCAGAGAACGGCTGGGGTGAGTTCACAGGGATCCCCGCTGAGCACCTGCTGCATCTGCCGGAGCAGCTCTTTCTCTCCGGAGAAGGGGATCTCCGGGCCTGCCAAGTGGCAATCTCTGGCCTTCAAGAGCAGCCGTTTGCCGCCCTGGTTGAGAATGGCCGCTCGCTCCCGTGGCAGGTCGCAACTGCCTTCCAGACCTTTGACGGTGGTGAATTGTCGAATCTCCCGCAGGGCAAACAGCTCCAGCATCGTGGCCTCGGTGGGAGGATGCACATAGCCGGCCACCAGGTGAAAGGGGCCTTGGTAGGGCGTCCAGACCAGTTCCAAGGTGGCCAAGGGGGGGCGCTTGCCGATTTGATCCCGGTAGTCCATCAGAGCCTGAGCCTGGGGAAAACAGGTGGGCAAATACAAAAATCCCAGCCCGGTTTGTTCCAGCAGTTGCCCCACCCGCTCCAGGGATAGCCCTCGCCAATCCACCCCCAAGCTCCGCCACACCGCTTCCAAGGGCAGCCCATACTTGGTGGGACAGAAGCCAGAGCCATGCAGCAAAACGGCTGACCCTGCCGCTGCCAGCAGCAAAGCCACCAGCACCCCCAGCGGTGCCGTCCGCGAGCGGCCATCGTAGGGATGGCCAAAGATGATCAAGGGATGAGGCAGATCCTGCCGGGGCAGAAGAGGGCCGTCTTCTGCATAGGCATCCAACATACCGGCCAGCTCCTCGGCAGTGGGGCGCTTGATGCGGTGGGCAATTAAAAAAGCCCCGATCTGGGCGGGAGTGGCCTCCCCCCGCAGGAGCATTCGAGCAGCGCTGGCGGCCTCTGCCCGGCTGAGATCCTGGTGGGTGTGGGTGCCGCTGCCGATTTTTTTCAACAGCTCGCGAAACTCTTGGCTCATAGCATCGGCGGTCGGGAGCGCTGGGCTACTCAGGATAGGGGGAGATAAGGGCGGAACACTTGAAACTACCGATATGGGTATTTGACCAGAAATTTCTACAAAAGGTCTCTACAAAACCGACAACAGCCCAGCAGAGGGCCAATGGGGATCTGCGCCGGAAGCAGGCTCAGCATTACCAGACTGCCTAATCAGCTGGGCGGCCAACTGCAAAAACCGGCGAATGGGAGGGATCCGATAGCGATCGCTGGTGGTAACCATAACCACCTGTCGCCTCAAGAGGGGGGGCTCGGTGGGTCGCACCTGCAAATCCGGATCGGCGCAGCAGTCCACCAGGGCCGACTCCGGCAGGAGGGCAATGAGCTGCCCCTGTCGCACCACCCCCCGAAAGGCATCCAAGGTGTTCAGTTCCAGGGCTGCTTTGAGGGGAAGCCCCTGCCGGGCCAGATGGGATCCCACCAAGGAGCGCATGGCATAGCCATCCTTGAACACAGCCTGGGGATACTCCGCCAGCACCTTCCAGGGGATCCGCTCGTAGCGGCTGAGGGGATGGGTGGCGGGCATCAATACTTGAATTGGCTCGGAGTACAGTGGCTCCACCACCAGCTCTGCCCCCCGCGTCATCAGGGGGTTCTCCATCACCAGGGCCACATCCACCAGCCCATCCCTGAGCACCTTTAAGGCGCGGTCGCTGCCCAGAGCGGTAACCCGCAACTGCACCTCTGGATACTCCCGGCAAAACTGTTGCAGCACCGGCGGCAGTTGATGGGCGATCAGAGAATGGATCCCAGCAATGCAGAGCTCGGTTTGCTGGCCCTGCAGCCATTCTCGAATGCTTTCCTGAGCCCGCTGCCATTCTTGACAGATGCGACGGGCATGGGGCAAAAGCCGTTCCCCAGCTACGGTTAGAGCCACCGGGCTTTTGCGATGCAACAGCGGAGCGCCCACCGCTTCTTCCAGGGCCTGGATCTGGCGGCTAATAGCCGATTGGGTCAGACCGCTGAGGCGAGCAGCGGCCAAAAAGCTGCCCGTTTCCACCACGTTCAAAAAGGCTTGCAACAACTCCAGCCGCACCTGGGATCCCTTGATGATGTAGCCTGCCGTGGTGGCATCCTAGCTGGGGAAGCGGTAGGCTTTTGTAAACACCGTTACAAGTTGTTTGTTGGACTGGGGATCCCCAAGCCAGGAGGAGAAGCAGATGGGTTGGGATCCAGCCTTGCTGGAGGGGCTGCTCAACTCCGCCATTCCCCACCTTTTCCCCGCTGCCCAGGTGGTCATCCGCCACAAGGGAAGGTGTATCTACTCAAGGGCGGCAGGCCATCTCGACCCTGAGACCCGGCGCCAACCGACAACCTCGGCCACCCGTTTTGACCTGGCCTCGCTGACCAAGCTGTACACCGCCACCGCCTGCATGGCCCTGGTGGAAGCCGGAGCGTTGCTGCTGGATCAACCGGTCAGTCTCCTGTTGCCGGAGTTTCAGGGATCCCGCCCCATTGCCCCCTATGAAGATCCTCTGCAACCAGGGGAATGGATAGCTGCGGAGCCGGAGTCCTTGGGCCAGCTTATTGCAGCAGAACAGGTGACGGTGCGACAGTTGCTGGCCCACACCGCCGGTTTGCCCGCCTGGCGACCCCTTTTTCGACAGCCCGATGCCGAATCGGCCCGGCACATGGCCCTGCACACCTTTTTGGCCTACAGGCCGGGATCCCGCAGAGTCTACAGCGATCTTGGATTGATCCTGCTGGGGCTGGCTTTGGAACGTCTGAGCGGAACCCCTCTGGATCAGATCTTGCATGCCCGGATCTTGCGGCCTCTGGGCCTGAGCCAAACTCAGTTTTATCCAGGGGATCCCTTTGACCCATCCTCTGTCTCTGTCTCTTGTGCCCCCACCGAGCTGTGTCCTTGGCGAAAGCGCCGCCTACAGGGGCAGGTTCACGACGAAAATGCCGCCCGCCTGGGCGGGATCGCCGGCCATGCCGGACTATTCGCCACGGCAGAGGAAGTAGCCGCTTTCGGAGAGAGTTTTTTGACGGGATCCCTGTTGCAGCCGCAGACGGTGAGGGAAATGACCCGCGAGCAGTTGCCTCAGCAAGGGGATGCCCACCGCTGTCACGAGCGCCGGGGTTTGGGGTTTGCCTTGCGCTCCCCGGATCCCTTGGCCAGCAGCTACCCGTTCAGCCCCAGCGCCTTCGGCCACACCGGCTTCACCGGAACCTCCCTGTGGATCGATCCAGAGCAGGAGCTGGTGGTGACGCTGCTCACCAACGCCGTCTACCACGGTCGGCAGGAGAACGGATTCCAGGCTTTCCGGGTTGCCTTCCATCAGGCCATCCTAGAGGGGCTTTCTTGATCATTGAGTCCCTGACCGTTCCCGCTAGGGTGCCGTAGGCATAACCGAGGCTGAGGTGGACGAGACCTTTTACCGACAGTTGGCAGATATGCTCTCCCGCGGGCCGCTGGTGGTGGCCACCGTGATCCGCACCCAGGGATCTGTGCCTCGCCAGGCGGGGGCGAAACTGGCCGTGGGATCTGATGGCACCCTGTTGGGCACCATTGGCGGTGGAGCTGCCGAAGCGGAAGTCATTGCCCGAGCGCAAACCCTTTTGCAGACCGCTGTTCCCGTTGGCGATGGCGATGGGGAGTCCTCGCCGGCTGGGATGCAAGTTTCCCTTGACCTCAACAGCCCTCCCTTGGGCGTTTGCGGGGGACGGATGCACATTTGGCTACAGCGATGGCAGGGATCCCTTGCCCAAACGTTGGTGGCCCAGATCCTCCAGGCTCTGACCCAAGGGCCAAGGGCTTGGCTGATCACTCCCCTCCATCCTCAGGGGTTCCCCTACCTCAGCCTTAGCGACAGCGGTGCGGAGCACTTTGCCCCCCTGCCATCCCGCCCACAGCTCCTCGCGGGATCCTGGGTCGAGCCCCTCCTCCCTTCCCCCACCCTGCTGATCGTCGGAGCGGGCCACTGCGGCCTGTCCCTGGCCCAGATCGCCCATTTGGCCGGCTTTCGCATTTGGGTTCAGGACGATCGCCCGGACTGGGTAACCCCTCAGCGCTTTCCCGTTGCCGAGCGGCTGTGCTCAGAACCCTTTGCCCAACTTATCCCCCATCTGCACAGGATCCCGCAGCTCTACATCGCTCTTGTGACCCGTAGCTACAGCCTCGATTGCCAAATCCTGCGGGCCATCTACCACTCCGGCCTGACCCCCCACTACCTGGGGATGATCGGCAGCCGCAAGCGGGTACAAACCGTACTGCGAACCCTGGCCCAGGAAGGGATCCCGGAGACCGCCTTCAGCTAGAAATCGCAGGAGCCCCGCACTGTACCCGTAGGGTCAGTGTCGGGAGGAATGCGGAAGTTACGATAGAACCATGACCCAAGTCCTGACCGTCTCCTGTAAGCTCAAGGTGTCCCAGTCGCAAGCCGCCAAATTGGACGCGACTTTGG
>NZ_JANSIB010000054.1:0-17241 GCF_047461895.1 Synechococcus sp. R55.8
CATTCCAGTTATCTCCTTCCGATGTATGGGCAATATCTGTCCTTCCCAAGTCCACGCCTACCACCTGAGCGGTGTTCTGCTGTTCCGGTAACTTTGCTTCCACGCAAATCTGGATGGAGTAGGAACCGTCTTTGCGCTTGACCAGAGTGGCCGATTTGGGATTGGAGCCTGCCAACTGTTCTCTCTGGTAATGACCAATCGCCAGCTCAAAGCGTTCTCGACCCTCCACCGTGGTGAGCGACACCGTCCAGTCTTTCTCGCGAAACGAAAAGATACGAGCGTCGTAGGTAGCGAAGCCACCCTTGAACGCTTTGACCGGGCGGTTTTTCTGTTGTGCCACCTTGCGAGCAGACGCTACCCGTCTGCATATCTGTTGGTCGCGTAAGCGGGACGTAGTCCTTGCCAAATTACTGGACAAGCCGAAACGGGCACGGATTTCGTAGTAGCACAGGGATTGGAGTTTCAGTGGGTTGACGACTTTCTCGGGTGTGTTTTGGTTGACCCAGTTCAAGACTTGGCCGAAAGCATCCAATGTCTCGTCCAATTTGGCGGCTTGCGACTGGGACACCTTGAGCTTGCAAGAAACGGTCAGGACTTGGGTCATAGCCTTATTGCATTTTACTCACATTCCTCCCGACCCTTGCCCTGTGGGCAGAGAGCGGGGCTCCTGCGGTTTCTAGCTGACGGGCCAGCCAGGCAGTTAAATCCTCCAAGCTGTTGAAGTCCAACAGAGCTTCCCCCAGCGCCTCCAGTTGTGACGTTGACAAAGCCCAAATCTTATTCTCAAGGGCCGGGTCAAGGGATCCCAACTTCCGCCTGAGCAGCCGCAAAACCAGCGTTGCTTCCCCGTGTTGCAATCCCTGTTGCAATCCTTGTTGTAGCCCTTGTTGCAGGCCCAGTTGTAGTCCTTCTCTGCGTCCTTCTTTGCGCCCTTCTTCCAGCCCCTCTCGCAGAGCTTCTGCCCGCCACTCTTGGTAGATCACCGATTCCCTCATATCCAAAGACCTCATGATTTGTCGAATCAAACCCCGATCCAATGCTAGTCCCACCAAGACGGCTGTTGCGGCTGCCAATTCCCTTCTCTCACTGGGGTCTGCCAAGCTCTCTAGCTCACTGACCACCTCTCGCAAGGTTTCTGCTGGATCTTCCACCTGGCTTAGAACCCGAAACGGTAGCAGGGCTTGCCGATCCGCTCCGGCCCTCAAATCGCATTCCCACAGGCGGACAACATCAAACTCATGGCTCAGCCTCTCTAGACGAAAAGAGGTCTGGAAAACTCGCTCCGACCCCGTTTTGCGCAAGTCAATCGCGTTAGCGGTGCGGAGCACCTTGACCACCTGCTGCACCGATAGGTGAGGATACCTCCGATAGAGTCGGAGCCGAGCCACTTCTCCCATGAGCCAGCGGGCAAACTGCTCTGGGAAACGCTCGGCCAGATATTTGCAGACGTTGTCATAGGCCATGTCGAGGTGGATCCCTGGAATTAGCGACCGCCCACGGTAATGGAATCTACCTTGATGTGAGGCTGCCCGACGGTGACGTAAATGCTGCCACTTACAGAGCCACAGAACCCAGCTGCCAAGCTGAGGTCCTTAGAACACATGGAAATTTTGGTCAAGATGTCTTTGGCTTCTCCGATCAGAGTGGCTCCCTTGAGGGGTTTGGTAATCTTGCCGTTTTCGATGAGATAGGCTTCTTCGACGGCGAAGTTAAATTGCCCAGTGGGGCCGACGCTCCCTCCCCCCATACGCTTGCAGTAAATGCCTTTGTCGATAGAAGCAAAAAGATCGTCCAACTCTGCATCTCCAGGGGCGATGTAAGTGTTGCGCATACGGCTGGCAGGGGCAAAGGTGTAGTTCTGTCGGCGACCGCTGCCGGTGCGGGGGTGGCCGGTGCGCATTGAGCCGGCCCGGTCGGCCAGGAAGTTCTTCAAAATGCCCTTTTCAATTAGCAAAGTGCGCTGGACGGGCATCCCCTCGTCATCCACATCCAGGCTGCCAAAGGCCCCTTCAGAGAGACCTTCGTCCCAGGCGGTGAGGTTTTTGTGGGCAATTTTCTGGCCTTTTTTGTCGGCAAAGGGAGTGGTTTTGCGCTCAATCTGGGTGGTTTCCAACAAGTGGCCGCAGGCTTCGTGGAAAATGACGCCGCCAAAGGCGTTGGACATCACAATCGGGTAGGTGCCGGATTCCACATAGTCGGCATAGAGCATCTGGCCGGCGGCTTCTGCCAGTTCCCGGCTATGGGCCTCCAGATCCCAACGGCGCAAAAAGTTGGGATCCCCCGTACCGCCGGAGCGTTGACTGACAGAGGCGCGATGGGATCCATCGGCACAGAGCAGCGTAGAGCTCACGGATTGGGTGAGGCGCACATCCCGCACAAAGGTGCCATCGCTGCAGGCCACCAGAATCTCTTGCCAATCGCGGAAATAGGTGGTGCGGCGGGACTGCACATGGCGGGCTTGGCGACCCAGTTGCTCGTTGGCTTTGAGCAGGATCTCCCCCATCTCCGCAATGGGGCTACATTCCTTCAACCAGCCATCTTTGCGGCGACGCTCGCCGTAGTCCTGCAGCATCTCCAGGTTGACGGCAGAGACCAGCGCTGTGGGGCCAGGAGGGGTGAAGCCCATCAGCGAAAGGCCCTTCTCCAGAGCAGCCTTGAGACCGGCAAAGGACAGATCGTTGGTGCTGACGTAGCAGTCGGCCAAGCCGCGAAACACCCGCACGCCGGCCCCGGTGGAGAGCCGTGGGGTGATGCTGGTGATGGCGTCATCTTCGGCCAGGCAACTGATGGAATTGCCCCGTTCTAGAAAAATCTCCACCAAATCGGCACCGGCAGCGCGCCCCCAGCCCAACAGGGCAGAGAGGGGATCCCGCCAATCCTCGTCGAAGCGCTGTAGAGTATGACGGTAGTTCAGGTTGGGCAGTTCTTTGGACAAAAGCAGCATGGCAGGCTCAGGGAGTAGAGACGAGCTAAGGCCGGCGCAAGTTTTCGTTTTCTCAGTTTAACAAGGAGTAAAGGTTCTCCCCTGCCGGCAGGTTGGCCTTGAGCTTGACAAGGGCGGGGGAGCAATCGAAGATCGCTGCACAAGGAAACCTCGACTTGCAATGGCTGCCAAGAAAAAACCGCCGGAGCTTCAGCCCAGCCTATTTGACGATCCCATCGAGCCGCCAGCCCCGGCGGAGGAGACACTCCCCCAGTGGGATCAGATCCCCCTGTCGGCCCAGGTGTCCATCCCCCCCGGCACTTACAGGGATTTGGAGCAACTGAAGCAGCATTGTTTGGTATGCCAGCGCTGCGACTTGGCAGCCAGCCGTACCCATGTGGTGGTGCATCGGGGCAACCCCAAGGCAAGGATTTTAATCATCGGAGAGGGGCCAGGGGAAAGCGAAGACCTGCAGGGGCTGCCTTTTGTGGGCAAGTCGGGACAATTGCTGGATAAAATCCTGGCTTCGGTGGGGCTGGATCCCGAGCAGGACACCTACATCTGTAATGTGGTCAAGTGCCGCCCCCCTAACAACCGCGTGCCCACCCAGGAGGAGATGGACGCCTGCCGTCCCTATCTGTTGGAGCAGATTCGCCTGGTGGATCCCTGGATTATTCTGCTCACGGGGGCCACCTCGGTGCGCTCCCTTTTGGGCGAGAAGCGAGGGATCACCAAGATCCGCGGGGAATGGATCCAGTGGCAGGGACGCTGGTGTATGCCCATTTTTCACCCGGCCTATCTGCTGCGCAACCCAGACCGCACCCCTGGCAGCCCCAAGTGGTTGATGTGGCAGGACATCCAGGCGGTGAAGCAAAAGTATCTGGAACTCAACGGCACAACGCCACCTCAGCCGGACTTTTGAGCCCATTTTCCCAAGCGCCCCTTCTCCCAAAGGGGAGCAAGGGATCCCTGCGGTGGGCTAGCTTTTGGGTTTGAACCCAGTCAAGAGGCCAAAGCGGAGCAAGCCGGTGGCATAAGCCCGACGCATCAGGCCCAGCCCCAGTGCCGCCCGAAGGGTAACCCAGCCGCTGCGCAGCAAAGCCGGGATCCAGCGCCAGTCGCGGGCGGAAGCGATCACCTCATCCCAGAAGGGGGCCACCCGCTCCGACCAGTCAGCACTGCGCAACTGCTCAAAGCCCACCTGTTGGGCCAGAGCCTCGTAGCCGGAGAGGCTGATCACATAGGGTAGGCAGTACACCTCGTAGATTTTCTGCAAAAGCTGTTGATCCTGCCGACTCAGGGATCCCTCGCGGTGGCACCAGGTTACCACCATCACCTGCCCGCCCGGTTGCAAGACCCGCCAGCCCTCGGCCAGAAACTGCCGCTTATCCGGCATGTGCTCGCCGCTTTCCAGAGACCACACCAGATCAAAGGTGTTGTCTGCAAAGGGCATCTCCAGAGCATCGGCCACCTGAAATCGCACCTTGTTGCTCAGGCCGGCCTCTTGGGCGCGCTCCCCGGCCCGCTGGGCTTGGACGGGGCTGAGGGTAATGCCCGTAACCTGTGCCCCAAAGCGCCGGGCTAACTCCAAGCTGCTTCCCCCAATGCCACAGCCAAGATCAAGAATGTGCTGGGGAGGGCAGGGATCCCCGATCTGGCCCCACTGGATAACCCTGTCGATCAAGTCAATCTGAGCTTGGCGGCGATCCTTACCGGTTTGGCCCGGCTCGTAATAGCCATGGTGCATGTGCTCCCCCCACACCCGCTCCCAGAGGCCGGAGGAGGCATCGTAGAAGTGGCGAATGCGTTGGTTGAGGGTGGAGGTCACGGCGGCAGATCTCGGTCTATGGCTTTCTCATTTTGGATCCTCTTGCCCGGTGGGGCTTGATGGGGAGGTCTTGAAACCCAACTCGCGCCAGCCGGACGGAGTCATAGGGACAGACTCCTTCCGAACTCACCTTGGAGCAGAAAGCGATCCCAGCGCCCAAACCAACCGCTGCACAGCACTCAAGAGCACCAGAATCGCCATCAGCCCAAACAAGCCCACCATGTACTCCGGGAAAAGGAAAAACAAGCCGTAGAAAAAGATGGTTTCGCTGCCCTCGATAAGCCCCGACGGCATACTTAAGCTGGTCAGTTCATCCAGGGATCCCGCCCCGACAGTGCCATCCGTCCTTGTTGCTCCGCAACGCTGTCGCGAACGCCGTTTTTCCAACAGCCCTGCCAAATACATCCAGGAGCAAAGGTTGATGTAAAAGCTGGCCAGCATCAGAGCCAGAGAAGCATAGCCCAGCAGGGATCCCTGGTGAAAGGCCAGCCCCAGGGGAACGACTGCGTAGACCACCACGTCCAGCAGCATATCCAGGTAGCCCCCCAGATCGCTTTGCCGTCCCTGCAGACGAGCCAACGTGCCGTCCAGCCCGTCCATAAACCGGTTCAGCAACCACAGGCCCAGCCCCCACCCGTAGGCCCCGTAAGCTGCCGCTGTCCCAGAGGCCAGGCCCACAGCAAACCCCGACAGGGTAATGGCTAGGGGATGCACCTGTTGGAGAGGGGTTTGCAGCACTGGAGCCAACAGCCGCTCCTTCCACTGCCTAAGCACCTTATCCAGCAAGAAACACTCCTTTCTTATTGCTCTGCAACGCTGTTGCCGATGATCACCACCGGCTGGGATCCCAGAGGCCAGAGGCACAAAACCTCTGGATTCAATTTTCTTGCTCCGCACCGCCAACGCGATGGAAATCATCATCCCAGAATCATCCCAGATGATGAGAATGCTACTGAAGGGAGGTCAGAGCAAAGTGCTGTGCCTACGGCAAAGGAACCGCACCGCTGTTGCGAATGAAGCGGATACCTACGCGGAGTATGTTTGCTCTGGCCCCTTTCCTCTACCGGAAGTGCTGCGGCAAGCCTAGGCTGGGACAAAGCCTGTGGGTAAACTAAAGGTTAGGCTGGGTAGCCTATCGCCTGGCGGACTGTGTGCTCCTTAACTCGGTGTTCGCGGCACCTTTTTCTCCCTCAACTCCAACATACCTACGAGCGAGTCCATGAGCGAGACCCCCACTTCCCCAGCAGAAGCGTTCGCGGCACCAGAGCCGGTCATTGCCATCACCGGCCTGACCAAAACCTATCGCACAGGATTTTGGCTGAACAAGGTGGTCAGCCCCCTCAAAGATTTTTCTCTGACTGTGGCCCGCGGAGAAACCTTTGGGCTGCTGGGGCCCAACGGGGCCGGGAAAACCACCACCATCAAATGCCTACTGGGCATTGTGGAGCCCACCCGCGGCAGCGGCACTTTGCTGGGCAAACCCCTGGGGGATCGCTCCATCAAGCAACAGGTGGGATATTTGCCGGAGAACCCCTATTTTTACGATTACTTGACGGCATGGGAGTTTCTCCAGTTTGCCGGCAAGGTGTTTGGTCTGCCCAATAGCCTGTTGAAGGAGCGGATCCCGCAACTGCTGGAGCTGGTGGGGCTTTCTATAGATACGGCCCGCAAAAAACAACTGCGCACCTACTCCAAGGGCATGCTGCAGCGCACTGGCATGGCCCAAGCGCTGATCAACGACCCAGAGCTGGTGTTTCTGGATGAGCCGATGTCAGGACTGGATCCCATGGGCCGCTATCAAATGCGCGAGATCATTCTGTCCCTCAAGCAGCAGGGCAAAACGGTGTTTTTCAACAGCCATATCCTGGCGGATGTGGAAGTTATCTGCAACCGAGTCGGCCTGATCATCGGCGGCAAATTGGTGCATCAGGGAACTTTGGATGACTTGCTGGGAGAGAGCAAAAGCTATCGGGTACAGGGGCACGGTGGCGCCGTCGAACAGTTCCGCGACCGCCTAGAGCACTTCTCGATTCAGGGATCCCATTGGTCGGGGGAATGGAGTGGATCCCTACCGGAGTTGCTGAGCCTTTTGAACCAAGCGGGGGCACTGGTCACCGACTTGCATTGGCAACGGCAATCCCTAGAAGAATTCTTTGTGGAGCAAGTGCGGGCCATTGAAGGGGATCATCCGGTCTCTGCCTAGGCTGGCCGTTCGCACTGGTGCTATGGAGAACCCCGAGAGCAGGACGGAGTTCTGCCCTGAGTATTTCCCAGTAGGGGACTCTGTGCTCCGCACCGCTAATCGGCGGCAATAACAGCCCGGTAGTAGCCTTCCAACTGTTGGGTGGCTGCCGACCAGCTCCAACGTTCTGCCTCTTGGCGGGCTTGCTGTCGGAAGAGCTGTCGCTGCCCGACGCTGCTCAGGAGTTGCTGGGTAACCTGGACAAAGTCGCTATCCGAATTGGGATCGAACAGAAAGCCATTGCGCCCACTGTCCACCACATCGGTAATGCCGCCGCAGCGGGGGGCGATCACCGGACAACCGGCAGCCATGGCTTCCAACAGAACCAGCCCCAAGGTCTCGGTGCGGGAGGGGAACACGAACAAATCCGCCGAAGCAAAGGCCGCTGCCAGAGACTCCCCCTGCAGATAGCCCGTAAACACCACATCGTAGCCGGCAAAATGTTGCTCCAGGGATCCCCGCTCTGGCCCATCCCCCACAATAGCTAGGCGCGCCTGTGGGATCCGCTCTAGCAACACCCGGATCCGCCCTACTTCCTTCTCAGCCGAAAGCCGCCCCACATAGAGCAAAAGAGGCCGTTCCGGTTGCCCTGCGGTGAGCCGAGCCCGCATTTCTGAACTGGCCGCCTGGGGATGAAACAACTCCGTATCCACTCCTCGCTGCCACAGCTGCACCCGCTCAATGCCGTGGGCGCTCAGCTCCTGCATCATGGCCGTCGAGGTGCAAAGATTGACCCGCGCCAAATTGTGCCCCAGCTTCAGGAGATTCCACAAAACCCCCTCCAGAAAGCCCAGCCCATAATGCTGCAGATACTTCGGCAGATGGGTATGGTAGGAGGCCACCAGCGGGATCCCCATCGTCTGGCTGTAGTAGAGGCCCCCCAATCCCAAAACTGCCGGGTTCACCACGTGGATCACATCCGGTCGGAAACGGCTGAGCAACTTGCCGATGGCCGGGCCGGGGGCAGCCAGCTTCAACTCTGGATACAGAGGCAGCGGCATCCCCGGGATCCCGTAAACCCGTGCCCGTGCAAACCGCCGCGGGGCTCCCCGGGGCGCGACGATGAGCACCGAGTTACCACGAGCGGTTAGGTGACGCACCGTGTGGCAGAGGCGGGTAACAATGCCGTCCACCTTGGGCAGAAACGTCTCCGTAAACAGGGCTATGCGCATCAGGGATCCCAAGCCTACTGTTATTGCTCCGCAACGCTGCTGCGACCGCGCCACTCGGACGGAGTCCTCAAAGACTCTAGAATGAGTGTTGCACAAAACGACAACGCCGCTACGACTTCCGTCAGCAGACTCAAGTACCTCATTCCACCGGTGCAGAGTAGGGCATCGGCTCAGGTTCGGTGAAAGTCTGCACCTGGCTTTGGCCCAGCGTGTCTGCGGCGGTTTTGCTGATCAACAGTAGGGTCGCCGCCAGGGCCAGCCCGATAATATCCCGCCACATGCTCCACTCCTCAACTCCTCACTCCTCTTGCCCATTACTGTAGCGGCGGTTTTCTCGACTGGGCAGTGATGGAGGACGGATTTTTGCGTGACACAAATCACTGCCAAAATTGCGGCTTTGCCCCCCGCCGGCTAGTCCCGGAACGTCAGTTGCAAGCTGGTTATCAGCAGCACCAAAGAAGAGACCGCCATCACCCCTCCCCAAAACCAGTAGGGCAAGAACAAGTTTTGGGCAATTTGGCTGGAATCGGAGTGGATCACCTGCCCATTGATCACGGCAGAGGCCGTAAACAAGTAGTCAAGCTGGTGGTAGGTGCTCACACAGGCCTGCACCCCCAAAAATTGTGCGGCAAAGCCCCGCAGCCAGGGGGAGGCCCAGCGAGCTACCGCCAGGATCCCCAAACCCATACCCAAGAGGAACAGGAGGCCAAAGGGAGAGCGAACCCAGAGCAGCGTCGATAGCAACAGCAGGGATCCCAGAAGTACCAGCCCCAACCGAGTTGTGCTGTGGCGGCGGGAGGCAAGGATGAACAGGGCCCCAGCCAGCGGCGGCCCCATCGGCCCAGCAGCGGCCACCAAAGCTTGCCCCACCCGTCCCAAAAACAGCTCGCCACTGTGAATGGCCAGCCCCGAGCCGTCGGGATAGATCTCCAGACGATGAAACTCCCCCCCCAACAGCACTGCCATCAGACCATGGCCCATCTCGTGAAACCAGGTGGCCAACAAGGTAAAGGGGTAGAGGATGTAGTTACCCCAGGGAAACCGCCAGAGCAAGACCGTCAGACCTGCAGCAACCACCAGCCAAACCAAGCTGTGCCGGTTAGGTCTTCCAGAAGGGGGAGAAGGCAGCTCAAACTGAGTCATCATCAGCAGGTGGATGGAGAAAAGGCCTAAGATGGCCCATCTCCCCAGACGACTGCCGGCGGGAAAAAGTTCCACATAGGCCAAGAAAATAGCCAGGCCAACTCCCCTGCTGGGAGAGGGGCTAGGTAGGCTGAAAGAGCCCCTGAGGGATCCCTGGCGATGGCCACCTTCCTGCGGGATTGGAGCTATCAATTTCCTTGGCTTTACCGCAGCATCAGTCGCGGGGCTGCCCTGGCAGTGGGCGGATATGAGCGGTTGCGGAGATTGCCCATGCAAGGGATCCAGATTCATCCCCAGGAGCGGGTGTTGGATCTCTGCTGTGGCCCAGCTGAAGTAACCCCACTGTTGGCGGAGCTGAGCCAGCAGGTGGTGGGCCTGGATGCTTCCCCCAAAGCTCTAGCGGCAGCCCGCAAACGCCTTCCCCAGGTGGAGTTTGTGGAGGCCTTTGCCCAAGATATGCCCTTTCCCAATGCCAGCTTTGATTGGGTGCATACCAGCTTGGCTCTGCACGAATTGTCCTTCGCAGATTTGGAGCAGGTGCTGCGGGAAGTGTGGCGGGTGCTCAAGCCGGGGGGAGGACTCTTGATTCTGGATCTGCACGCGCCTCGACAACCCTTGATCTGGCCTGGGCTGGCCCTCTTTTTGGCCCTGTTTGAAACCGAGACCGCCTGGGAGCTACTCAAGCTGGACTTGCCCGAGCACTTGCAGCAGCAGGGTTGGCAATCCATCCGGCAGACCCTCCACGCTGGGGGAGCTCTGCAGGTTATCCAGGCGCGAAAGCCTGCCGCCTGAGCTGCACCCCTGAGAGCGGCAGTCAGCCCTGGTGCCAAAAGGGAGTGCCGAGGACGGGCGTACTGGGCTGAGCTGTTTCCTGAGGGATCATGGCCCCGGCCAGGTAGGCTCGGCGGCCTGAGCGCACCGCTTCTGCAAAGGCCTCGGCCATGGCCACCGGATCCCGGGCCAAGGCCACCGCCGTGTTTAGCAGCACCCCGTCGAAGCCCCACTCCATCACCTGGCAGGCATGGGAGGGCAGGCCCAAGCCGGCATCCACGATCAGCGGCGCCTCGATCCGCTCCCGCAGCAGGCGTAAGCTGTAGGGGTTGAGGGGGCCTTTGCCGGTGCCAATGGGGGCCGCCCAGGGCATCACCACCTCACAGCCAGCATCCAAAAGCCGCTGGCAGAGCACCAGGTCGTCGGTGCTATAGGGCAGCACCTTAAAGCCGCGCCGGACCAGCTCAGCAGCAGCAGTGGGCAGTTGCACGGGATCCGGCTGCAGCGTGTAGTCATCCCCAATCAACTCCAGCTTGATCCAGTCGGTGCCGAACACCTCCCGCGCCATCTCCGCCGTTGTGATCACCTCCTGCACGCTGTGGCAGCCGGCGGTGTTGGGCAGAACTGGGATCCCCATCTTCTGCAACAGAGCCCAGAACCTCTGGGAAGTTTCTGGCCCCAGTGCCCCTTGCCGCCGCAGAGAAACCGTCAACAAACAGGGCTGCGCGCGCGCCACCGCCTGCTCCAAAATGGCTGGCGAAGGGTAGCGAGCCGTACCCAACATCAGGCGGCTGGGCAACGGTTGGCCGTAGAGAACCAAAGGATCCTCATCGGCCAGAGTTGAGGGAGAGCAATGGAGGAGGGTGGACATGGCTGAGGCAGATAGAAAAGCGGACTTGAGCGCTAGCCGCCGGCAACCGGAGCGACGATCTCCACCTGGTCGCCTTCTTGCAGACGAGTTTGCTCGTATTGGGCACGTGGCACAAACTTCAGATTAACCGCTACCGCGAAAGGGCCGCTGGCCCCCACCTGAGCCACTGCTTCGGACAAAGTGGTGCCTTCCGGCAAATCGTAAGGCTTCTGGTTGATCAAGACACGCATGGCGACAGGGACTCACCGGAAAGAGGGGCAGCCTGCACCTGAAAGGGGATCCCAAGCTGCTGAGCCAAGCGACAACTGCCCTGGTGAAGATACTCCAAGACAGCATCGTGGATGGCCGGGGAGATCAGAAAGCCATGGCGATAGAGGCCGTTGATCTGCAACAGGCGAGGTGAGCGCTCCACCACGGCTGGCAGGTTATCCGCCAAGGTGGGACGACATTGGCTGCCTAATTCCAGGATACGCGCTTCGGCAAAGGCAGGATGTACGGCGTAGGCGGCGCTGAGCAACTCCAGGGCGGAGCGGACGCTCACCGGCGAGCGATCCTCAGATTCGATTTCAGTGGCCCCCACCACAAACACCTGACCCGGCTTGGGAGCGATGTAGATCGGATAGCGAGGATGCAACAGCCGGGTTGGGCGCCGCAAAGAGACTTCTGGGGCATACAGGCGCACCACCTCACCCCGAACTCCGCGCAGCAGTTTTTGCCCGCCCCATTCTTTTTGGGATCCCAGGCCGCGGCAATCCAAAACCCAGCCTCCGGTTTGTTGCTGCCAGGCTTGGGCCTGCTTCAGATCCCAGGGGCAACCCCACTCCACTTCCACCTCGTGCTGCCGCAACTTGGCCAGTAAAGCTGCCAACAGTTGGCGGTTGTCCAGTTGGCCCTCTTGGGGAAGATACAGGCCCTGCGCAAATCGCCCGGCTACCGATGGCTCCAGCTCGGCAATAGCCTGGGCATCCAGCGGCTGAGGGCGGGGGAGATGCGGGAGGTGTTCCCCCACAGCGGCCAGTAGCGCCGAGAAGCGCTTGGCTTCCCCGGCATCTTGGCGGTGCCAGAGGATCAAAGTGCCCTCCTGCTGAAAGAAAACCGGCTCTGGCAGGCTGGCCAGAAGGGCGGGCCAGCGGGAGAGGGCATAGTACCCCTGGGCCACCACACTGGCTTCGGCGATGGCAGACTCGGCTAGGGGAGCCAGCATAGCAGCGGCAAAATGGGCAGCACTGCTCTCAACAGCAGCAGCAGGAGCCGCCTCCACAATGCGGACGGGATGCCCAACCTCGACAAGGCTGGCGGCCAACAAACGCCCCATCAGCCCAGCCCCGAGGACAAGGATGGGATCCCGCTGCGCTGCCCAAGGCAAAGTGATCCCTGCCGCGTCAGCGGCGGGGAATGAGCCCGTCAGACTGGCTGGCGGGTCTGGCGGAGAAGAGGAGGGTGAAAGGGTCAAAGTGCCCTGCGCTGCTGACACAATGGATTCCATACTGGATCCCATGATAGGCTTTCCAGCTCGGCGATGAATCTGCTCCCACCTGTGCCTGCATTTGTTGATGGAGTGCTGGGCCAAGCTTCGCTGGAACGCCTTTTCACTTGGAGCTTTTTGTTTGATCTCGCTGTTGGTCTCCGGGATCCGTCTGGGGGTGCCGGTGTTGCTGGCGGTGTTGGGGGAGGTGATCACGCAGTGTTCTGGCATTCTCAATTAAACCGGAATGAAACATTTCCCTCTAGCCCCCTTCTCCCTCTGAGAGAAGGAATGGGGGTGAGGGCAGTGGCGCGGAGCGTTTAGGGGGTGTCTCAATCTAGTTTGAAATGACTATAGTTCCCCTCTCCCTTGGTGGAAGAGGGGCTGGGGGCGAGGGGGGATCCCTTGGGCTGAGAAGCGCCAAGGGTGGAAGTCCGTCAGGCAGTGTAGTAGGCAGTGCCTTTATTGACGAAGTCCAGTGTGTAGGCAGCCCGGTAGTTGATGGTTGGCTCAAATACGCCGGCCACCGTCATGCTGTCGAAGAAGTCTTGCCAGCGTTTGTCGGTCATGGCGCCAATGCCTTTTTCCAACGCATCGCCGGACAAGATGATGCCGTACTCCTGCAATTTCTCGAAGCTGTAGGCCAACTGGGCATCGGTCATCTCCGGGTTGTCCTGCTTGATCAAGCGATAGGCCGGACGGGGATCCTCCAAGAAGCTGTACCAGCCTTTGATAGAGGCATCCACGAATCGCTGCACCAAGTCGGGCTTGGTTTCCACCAGTTGGCGACGGGTTTCGATGGTGGTGGCATAGGGTTTGTAGCCCAAATCCGCCAGGAGGAAGACCACCGGCTCAAATCCCCCTTCCCGTTGGATGGCAAAAGGCTCGGATGTCAGATAGCCTTGCTGAGCTGAGCTGGGATCCGCCAAAAAGGGGCCGGGGTTGAAGTTGTAGGGACGAACCTGATCGTCGGTGAAGCCAAAGCGGGCCTTTAGGTAGGGCCAGTAGGTGGCAAGCCCCCCTTTTGAGACGAAAATGGGCCGGCCCTTGAGCTCTTCAAAGCGCTGGGTGCCGGGGTGGGTCATGATGATCTGCGGGTCTTTCTGGAAAATGGCTGCCACACACACCAAGGGGATCCCTTCTCGCACAGCATTGATCACCCCTGTGCTTCCCCCCATGGCAAACTCGGCAGCTCCACCGGCCAAAACTTGGGTGATGTTGATGCCAGGGCCACCCATCTTGATGGTTACATCCAGGCCATGCTCGCGGTAGATGCCGGTCGCCACCGCCTGATAGAAGCCGCCATGTTCCGCCTGAGCATACCAGTTGGTAGCATAGGAAACGCGATCCAGGCCGGATCCCTGAGCCACGATCAGGGTGGGAGAGGGTTTGCGCTGAGCTTGGGCGCCCCCTGCCGCCAGCAGACCGCCCCCAAGGGCTGCGGCTCCCACTTTGAGAAGCTGACGGCGGCTCAGAGCCTTGGTGTTCGAGTCAGAGGGTTGAGACGAAGCCATAATCCATTCTCCCTAAGCTAATCCTTGCAAGGTGTGAGGGGGCCAAAGATGCAGGTACAGCCTATTGAGGGGCTACGGATACGGTTGTAAACCTACTTGTTCTAAACCTCATCGGAGTCAAGCCTCAGAAACACGATGTTTTGTATCCCTTAAGTTTTGTATCCCTTAATTTGTGAACAGGCTGTAACTTGCGACACCCCATTAAGCCAGAAACCCTTGGGCAGAGCGGTATCTCCGGCTACCGGCACTTGCAGACGAGAGCCGTTGGCGTTCGGTTCCATCGGCGGGAGGCCAAGCTGCCCTGGGGCCAGCACCTCAGTTCGCAAATGGCAAGAGGAACAAAACCCGAAACCAGCCTTGCCCTGGTCTATCCCAAACCTGTAGCCACCGAACATGACCGGCGCTCGAAGTAACCTGCAGATCTCATTCTGCCGCAATCTTGCTGGGTCAAAGAGCCCCACCCCTTGAGCATTTGCCGGAGCTGTTGGCAATTTATCCCCGGTCGGGATGGAGTTGCGGCCAATTGGAGAGCTTGCTTTCTGCTAAGGCAACCCGCTATGCTACCGCCCAGATTGAGGCATTCTCCCGTGGCAAGTCAGCAGCTTCGTGTCTATGTCCCCCCTCACCCGCTCATTAAGCACTGGCTAACCGTGGCTCGGGATGCGGAGACGCCCATGCCCCTGTTTCGCACGGCCATGTCGGAGCTGGGCCGCTGGCTAACCTATGAGGCGATGCGGGAGTGGATCCCCACCCAAACCGTTCAGGTGCAAACCCCTTTGGAACCCGTTGCCGCAGAGGTCATCGCGCCGGATACCCTGCTGGGCATTGTGCCTGTATTGCGGGCTGGCTTGGCGATGCTGGAAGGCTGTCAGGCCCTTTTGCCCCAGGCGCGGATCTTTCACATTGGCATGGTGCGGGATGAGGAAACGCTGCAGGCCAGTTGCTACCTCAATCGCCTTCCAGAGCGGATCCCTGAACAGATGCGCATTCTCATTCCCGAGCCGATGTTGGCCACCGGGGGCACGCTGCTCTGGGTTTTGGATGAGCTAAAAAAACGGGGGGCGGATCCCAGCTTGGTTAGAATTGTCAGCGCATTGGCAGCGCCCCCAGGGTTACAGCGGTTGGGATCCCACTACCCAATGGTGCAAATCTTCTGCGCCATGATTGACGAGCGGCTGAACGATCGAGGGTTCATTTTGCCCGGGCTGGGGGATGCAGGGGATCGCGCCTTCGGCACAGAGAACTAGCCACTGACCCACTCAATCTGTCTGTCTTCTCTGCTGCTGGTTTTTGAGCCAAGATCTTCGGCGACACACGCATTCTGGAGTGCTCAATCGAGCTTTTACCACTTCTGGCGCACGGATTGCCCATTCACCCAGATGCTTTGAGGGAGAGCATTTGAGGCTAATCCCCCTCAGGTTGGTCAAGCTATTGGATCATAGGTACTGTAGGACGCTTCAGCCGGTCGTGCTGCTTGAAATTTTGACGGGGCCAGCGCCTTTCCCTTTCCTGCACCTATGCGACTTGTCCTTACCAGTTTAGATGGCAGCTTGCTGGATCTAGAGTTCAACAGCTATGGTGCTGCCCGACAAGCCTTGGCTGCCCTAGAGCGCCGCTCCATTCCCTTGGTGCTCTACAGCCTGCGCACCCGCGCTCAACTGGAACATGTGCGGCGGCAGTTGCGCCTGGAGCATCCGTTCATCTGTGAGGATGGCTCTGCCGTTTACGTTCCCGAGCATTACTTCCCGGCGGGCATCCTAGACGAGCAGTGGCAACACCGACCGCCCTACTACGTGTATGCTTTGGGTCTGCCCTATTCTCGCCTGCGCAGCATCCTGCAACAGGTGCGTCAAGAGTCCCACTTGGATTTGATCGGGTTTGGGGATTGGACTGCCTCTGAGCTGGCCGCTGCCACTGGGATCCCTTTGGAAGAGGCAGAGCGGGCGCAGCAGCGAGAGTACAGTGAGATTTTCAGCTATTCCGGGGATCCCGAAACCCTACGGGAAGCTTTTGCCCAGCAAGAAGCCAACCTCACCCAACATCTGCTGCGGGTGCGTCAGCTCCACTTCTCCAGCCTGCCGCAATGGTATCTGACCGGATGGATGCAGCCAACGATGGCCGCAGAACCCAATTGGTTACCGGGGGAACAGGCGGTGCGGCGGCTGCTGGATTGCTATCAACGGCATTTGGGCCCTATCAAGGCTTTGGGCATTGGTTGTTCCCCGCCCGATGTGGCCTTTTTGCGGTGGACGGAGCAAAAAGTGGTGCTTCCCAGCCCAATTGCGGATAGCCTCTGGAGTGAGGCCCTGCCCCAATGGCAATTGGCTCAGCTCCCCGGCCCAGAGGGGTGGAATGAAGTGGTGTTGATGTGGTTGGAGGAAACAGATCATGGTGATGAATAGGCAGCAGATTGGTCGTCAGGCTGTACCCTTAGGCCTGAAAACGGTGGGGTGCCTGCTGAGCTTGGCGGTGGCCATGCCTGCCCACGCGCAACCGCCCATGACCCTACTGACAGGGGAGCCGACGGTCGCCCAACTGAAGGAAGACGGAGCTCGCTATCTGCAGATGGGCTTCCATACCTTGGCCATCAACGCCTACCGGAGCGCAATTGAACTGGAAGAAAAAACCTTGGTGCTGCCCAGCGAACGGGATCCCGATGTGCCTTTTAACCTCGGCTTGATCTACGCCCGTCAGGGCAAGCTGGCGGAGGCCCGCGCTGCCTTTCAGCGCTCGGTAGAGGTGGATCCCAGTGGCTTTAAGGCTCGCTATCAACTGGCCTTGGTGGA
Organism: Synechococcus sp. R55.8; assembly: GCF_047461895.1. Lineage (NCBI taxonomy): Bacteria > Bacillati > Cyanobacteriota > Cyanophyceae > Synechococcales > Synechococcaceae > Synechococcus > Synechococcus sp. R55.8. Next base: position 16,716 of record NZ_JANSIB010000054.1, read on the forward strand.
TCTCAAGCTGGGGAACCTGGTCGCTGCCAAAGAGCAGCTCACCCTCTTGGCCCATGCCGCCAGCAACCATCCCGAAACCCACAGCCATATTCAAGCTCTGCTGGCCACTCTGGAGTCTGTTCCCTTGCCCGGCCAACAAGGGGAGAACCCGGCTCGCCCTCCAGCCGTTGAGTCAGAAGCCGCCAAGCTTTTGCTCGAACCTCAGAAAACAGAAACAGCCGCCCTGCCAACTGCGACTGAAAAGAAAGGGCCAGAGGAAGAGAAACCCCTCTCGCTTCTGCAGCGGCTCCGCCAACAGGAGCGGGACTAGTTCTCTCTCGGCCCAGACTGACAACCCATGAAGGCATGTAGCTGGATGCCAGGGATCCCGTCACCGGGCCTTGGGCTAGGCTCGCCCCTTTTGGGGATCCGACTGAGAATCCTCGGGCTGGGGCCCTTTGGTGGTGAACACCGTGGTGAACATCATCAGCATGCCTGATACATTTACGCTGAACACTGCTGAACATCACTGTTCAACTATGCAGCG
>NZ_JANSIB010000055.1:0-17228 GCF_047461895.1 Synechococcus sp. R55.8
CTCCCGGCACTGACCCTACGGGTACAGTGCGGGGCTCCTGCGATTTCTAGCTGAACCGAGGCTCACGGTATAGTGGTTCAGGCGAATCCGATGAGTGCAGAGGGATCCCCGCCCATCCTCAACTCAGTCCGGTTGGGTTTAACCCTCGCCAAGGTGTCTGTTGTGGAGAGGAGATGAATGCTGAAGCCAAAGCATGCCTGCCGGCCCCTGCTGCCGACTTGTGGGAGCTCGGATTCCCCTATCGAAAAAGGATGCTCTGTTGTAGCTTATACAGCCTTGGCCATTTTAGCGCTTGGCTTGGTCGGTTGCGGCGAGGGAACCACTCCCCTGGGCCCACTGGAAAATGTCTTTCTGCGGGCGGATGATTTTGAAATTACAGGGGGATCCCCGGCAGCGGGCGCAGTGGGGCCCTACCTACAGTTCAACATGCGGCGGCAGCGGGATAACCAAATCCTAAATCGCCCCCTTAATGTCTATGTGGACAACGCCGGGCTGGCAGAAAGGCGGAATCCCCTTTTGGATAACCAAAACCGTCCTATTCTCTTACAGCGCTCGGTGGCCTTCTTGGGCAATGGGCTGGATCTGAACAGAGATGGCCAGCCGGATCTGCCCCCCAAAGAACCCCCCAGCTTCACCAGTGGCCCGCTGCTGCCCTACGCCCCGCCCAATCAGTGGCAAAGTCGGGCTGCCCTTGCCTATGTCCCCGGACAGGCCAATATCCCCGGACGGAGTCCCAGCGACCGCTTTGGCATCTACTTTTCTTCCATCCTGCCCTACACCGGGCAGCTTCGCTTTCGCGCCCGCGACGAGCTGGGCAATGCCTTTGCCCGCACCTTTGAGGTCACCTACCCGCCGGCAGCCAGCCGCGCCACGGTCACGGTTACCTTGGCCAACCTCACCGCCACTGCCCAAGAGCCGGTTCTCATTGCCATTTGTAACCAGTTGGGAGCTGCTGCCGTGGTGGGCCTGCGGAGTGGCACGTTCACCGAGCTGGTGGATCTCCTGCCGGCCCCAGGGCTGCCGGTGGATCCCACCTTGAGCGAGCCCATCCGCTATGTGGCCGAAGCTTATCAATTTAACCGCGATCGAGCCGTCATCCGCGTTTCCCAGAATCCCACGGATCCCAGCCGCATGAGCGTTCCTCTACTGGGATTTGAAGGGACAACCGGTCGGGCAGATCTGACGCTGGTGAACTCTGTAGGGGATCGGCTTACCTGCTTCAACGATCGGCTTTCGGATCTGCGGGATACGTTTTCTGACTTTTTCAGATAGTCAATTCAAATAGCAATGAGACACTGACCGGTAGAATAGTCCGACTCGCAAAAGCAGGCCTTGTCACTTCATCAACAGAAGTTCCTCCATCTGCATGCATCCTTGCCCTCTTGAAAGCACTGCGGTCGCTTCAAACTAGATTGAGACGCTCCCCAAGCGTTCCGCGCTGCTTTTACCGACTCCCATACCCTTCCCTTCCGCTGTATGACCGGCTTTGTACGTCTGTGGGTCTGCTCCCTTCCTGGACATGCCCTACGACTCTCTCTCAGGTCAAGGCTTCTTTCTGAGGTCTACTGGCATGCCATCCTACCTGTAACGTCATCTCATCCTCAACTGAATTGACCATAGATCTGGAATCGTTTTACTGGTGTGCGAAGCAACTATACTTGCAATGTCGTGAAAGCGGCTCAACCGACAAAACCTCAGGGCAGATGCTGCAAGGCCAGCGCCAACTGTTCGTACTCTGCCAAACGGTTGTAGACCTGGGCCGAGATGCGTACCCAAAGCTGCCCGGCGAAGGGGATGATCGGAACCTCAATGCGGTACTTGTACCAGAGGTAATCGTGAAGCCGACGGGCGCGCTCCTCAAGAGGAAGCTCAGGGATCCACTGCTGCCAAAATGGCGGCAAGGGTAGGGTGGCCATAAAGCCCAACATCTTTTCGGGGGCGGGCGGGATCCCCTCAAGAGCCTCCAAGAGCAACTGCCGCGCCTGCAGCAGCAGAGTGTGGTTGTGCTGACGGATGTTGTCCAGTCCCACCCCTTGGATAAACGCCAGGGCTGCTGAAATGGCCAACCAAGCGCTGGGATCCCGTGTGCCCACCCAGTCGAACTCCGCTGTGAACCCTTGCCCATAGCCGTGGGAGATCACCGTAGGATGAGTTTGGGCCTGTCGATAGGGGGCCACCCACAAAAAGGCACAGCCTTTCGGGGCAAACAGCCACTTGTGGGCATTGCCGGTGTACCAATCGGCTCCTAGCTTTTCCAACTCCAAGGGGAGAACTCCGGGGGCATGGGCGCCATCCACCAAAACCGGGATCCCGCGCTCCCGACAGAGGCCGATCAGCTCAGGCAGGGGGTAGATCAGAGCCGTAGGCGAGGTGAGGTGATCCAACACCGCCAGGCGAGTTTGGGGAGTGAGGATGGCCTCGAAGGCCGCGATAACCTGCTCCGGCCCCGCAATGGGGAAAGGGATCTGCGCCTCAACTGGGATGGCTCCCCACTGGGCACAGATGTACTGCAATGCCTGACGAACGGCCCCGTAACCGTGATTGGTGCAGGCGATCTGATCCTCTGGCCGGAACCGCAGCGAGCGCAAAACGGCATTGACCCCGCTGGTGGCATTTTCCACAAACACCAAATTTTCAGGTTCGGCCCCGACGAAATGGGCCAGTTCTGCTGCCGCCGCCCGCAAGGCTCGAGGAAGTTCCTCTCCCATAAACTGCACCGGCTGAGCCTCAAGGCGTTCCCGCCATACACTCTGGGCCTGCAACACCTTTTTCGGGGTCGCGCCGTAGGAGCCGTGATTCAAAAAAACGGCTTGCGGATCCAGTCCCCACAAGGAGCGTTCGCAAAGCGGTGCATCGGCGCTGAGGGCAGAGCTAAAGCGAGGAGAAGTGGATCCCATATTGGGGAAAGAAGGCATGGTTCACTCCCTCTGTCCCTGGACGATGCAGGAAAAAGATGGGGGAATTGCTGCGATCTGTGTGAGGGGTTTGCTCAGAAATCCGAAGATATCAACACCTATCAACACCGCTGATGTGGAGACCAATGGCATCTCGGCTGAATGTCAGAACCTAAGGCTCTTTGAGACGGATTCTCTTAGGTTGATCTATTGGCCGTCACCCAATTCTGGGCCGAGATCCGAGAGGGGGGCAATTTTGCTGAGCTTGATTTTAGGGTTGCTGGCAGCAAATTGCTGTAAAGTCCACTCGTTCTTAAACAGAAGAACGGGCCTGTCTTGAATGTCTTTAACAACTAGGGTGTTAAACAAGCTGGGAATATTCTCCAGCGCCTTCCAGCCATTCTCGACCCAGCGAGCCAGTGTGTAGGGCAACATCTCCAGTCGGGTTTCGACGTTGTATTCACTTTCAAGGCGATACTGCAAAACCTCAAACTGCAACTGGCCCACCGCTGCCACAATCGGATCCCGTTTGGAATCGTCGATAGAGTACATGATTTGTACAGCCCCTTCTTCCCGCAGTTCCGCTACCCCTTTCTGGAACTGCTTAAACTTGGAAGGATTGGGATTCTTCAAGTAGGCAAACAGCTCAGGAGAAAAGCTAGGGATCCCGGCGTAGCGCAGCTTCGGGCCGGTGTAGATGGTATCCCCAATGGTGAAGATGCCGGGATTATTCAGGCCGATCACATCCCCAGGGTAAGCTTCATCGATGGAGATGCGCTCTTGAGCAAACAACTTCTGGGGATAAGATAGGCGAATGGGACGATTGAGGCGGGCATGGTTGACCACCATATCCTTCTCAAACTTGCCGGAACAGATGCGCACAAAAGCAACGCGATCCCGATGGCGGGGATCCATGTTGGCCTGCAGTTTAAAGACGAAGCCCGTAAACTCAGGATGTTCGGGCGGGATCAGTCCGGCAGTGCTCTCGTGAGGCATTGGCGGTAAGGAATACTCCAAAAACGCATTGAGAAAAAGCTCCACCCCAAAATTGGTCATGGCACTGCCGAAAAAGACCGGGGTTTGTTTGCCAGAATGCACCTGTTTTAGATCCAAGGTGGGCATGAGACCATCCAGCAGTTCCAGCTCTTCCTTGAATCGGTAATACAAGTCCTTGTCGATCAACTCCTCAATTTGCGGATCCCCAAGTTTAATGACGGTATCTTGAACTTTTAGCCGCCCCCCAGATACCCGCTCAAAGAAATGAAACTCCTGAGTCCGACGGTCAAATAGGGCAGTAAACCGCTCGCCTGAGCCAATTGGCCAGTTGACAGGATAGGGCTTGAGGCCCAGTTCTGTCTCAATTTCATCCATCAGCTCCAAGGGATCCCGACTTGGGCGATCCATCTTGTTGATAAAGGTAAAAATCGGCAGCCCCCGCATCTGACACACTTCAAACAGCTTGCGGGTCTGGGTTTCCAACCCTTTGCCGGCATCTTCCAGCATCACGGCATTGTCAGCCGCTGCCAGGGTGCGATAGGTGTCTTCGCTGAAGTCCTGGTGGCCGGGAGTATCCAGCAGATTGAGACGAATGTTGCGGTAATCAAATTGCAGGACGGTAGAGGTGATGGAAATACCCCGCTGCTTTTCCAGTTCCATCCAGTCGGAAGTGGCCCGCTTTTGCGCCCGACGGGCCTTCACAGCTCCCGCTTCTTGAATGGCCCCCCCGTACAACAGCAGCTTTTCGGTGAGGGTGGTCTTCCCCGCATCGGGATGGGAAATAATGGCAAAGGTGCGCCGTTGCTCTACAGCTTTGGCCAAATCAAGTTCTTTCATCAACTGTTGCCGCTCCACTACAACCTGGTCGTTTTAAAGAAGATGACGTTGCAATGCTGTCTCCTAAACGATGGGAGAAATAGGGAGAAGATAGAAAAACAAAAGTGAGAAGTAGGGTGAATAATGCACTTGATGATAATGGGCTTGGGTTGCCGCCAGGTAGCGAGGGGGAGAGAGCACAGGCCGAAAAGCGCGAAAAGCCAACAGAACCATTTTGACCCTAGCACAGGAACAGGGATCCCTGTTGTCTGGCATACTGGCGGAGATCTTGAGGGGGAATTTCCCAGGCCAACCGGCCAGAACTCAAAGCAGATGCTGCTCGTTGTTGTTGCGCAACGCTGACGTGAAGAGCAGTTGCTCAATCGTGGCAATGGTGAAGTTTTGGCTGATCACCAGCCGCTCGACGCGAATGCGGTGGGCTTGCAGGAGGCAATCTTGCTGCAAGGGCTTGGGCAATTGTTCCCAATGATCCAGCAGGACTTCCAGCAAAATCTCGCCCGGTAGCCCGGTGGCGCTTTCCAGGGATCCCAGCTTTTCTACCCTCTCGGCAGACCATTTGAGGGTAAGCTTTTGCAGGCCCAGTTGTGCATCCAGAGCCTCGCGGGGATCCGACTGGGCACCCTGCCCATTGGGGGTGCCATTGCGGCGAACCCCATTGTCGGTGCAAGCAGTAGCAGGGGGCAAAAGCTCGGCTGGCTTTTCAGTTGGCAGCGAAGTATTGGCCCATTTGGCCAGACTGACCTGGGGTGGGGAGACAACCCTTTCCACCTCGACCGGAGCGGGCAACAAGCTGGACAAGGGATCGGCACCAAGATCCCTATCCTGAGAAAGAGCTTCAGGTGGGGAGAGCACACCGGCCAGGAGAGGAATCGGCCCTAGCTCTGGCGGGGTTGTGGGGCACAGACGGGACGAGGCCGCGAGAGATGGATCGGGCTCAATATCCAATGCCGCAGGGTGAGACAGATCCAGGGAATCCGTTCCCCTGTCGTCTTTTGGACGGAGCGGAGCATCAACGCAGTCGGCAGCCGTAGGCGCAAGTTCCATCGGCTCTGGCTGCTTATTCACCCCCATGCGCGAGAGCAGATCCGCCTTGGTGGGGCCGGTGGGCAATTTTTTTTTGGGAGGCTTCTTGGCAGTAGCCATGTTAGCGGGCCTCCAGCACAGCCTTGAGGACCTCACGATAAGGTTGGGCCAGGAGATCTTCCCCTGCCTCCGCCAAGGACCAGCCCATGCTGTTGGTTTGCTGCACCACTGTACTTTGCCGCACCGGCGTGAAAATGGGGATCCCTTGCATCATTTCCGCCAAGGCTTCCACCGCGGCCCGCGACATTTTGGTGCGGTTGTTGCCCACCCACTGTTCCCGTGTGGGGAGCACCCCCAAAAACTTGGGCACATGAAAATCCAGCTCTTCCAATTCTTTCAACAGCACCAGGGTACTTAGGGCCCCCATCACCCCCTTTTGGGTACATTCCGTCGGCACCACCAGCAGATCGGCGCTGAGAATGCTGTTGTAGGTGAGCAACCCTTTCGAGGGGGGGCTGTCGATGACCAAAAAGTCATACTCCGGCAAAATCGGTCGCAAAGCCCGCTTCAAAAACAGCTCCCGCCCCGGCTCCATCACGATCGCATCCATAGCCCGCGAGAGACTGTAATCGCTGGGGGCCAACCACAGCCGCTCCTGGCGATCCTCATTCAACGGCGGACGGATAATCTCCCGAATGTGAACCCGATCCGCCCCCGGCAAAATCGTCTCGGCAATGGTGGCCGACTCCGACAGATCCGTCCAGCCCATCCACTGGCTCAGGTTGCCCTGTGGGTCAAAGTCAACAGCCAGCGTCTTGCCATGCTCGGCCAGCATGATGGCCAAGTTGAGGGCGGCTGTGGTCTTTCCGGATCCCCCACTCAAACAGGCAACGGTGATGACAAGCGCCGTTCTGCCAGACATGAGTTATCCCCTCGTAGCCCATCCCCTAACACTATAGCTAGGGTTAAGCAATGGTGTTCACACTTCAGATAGGGATCCCGCCGCTGGGAATGGCCTACAGGGATCCAGCCGCTGGGAGCTGAGCTTCCTCAGTTCTTTTCGATCCTCGGATTGAATTCTCAGAGGGAAGACACAAACCGGTGCAGCCGCTGCAGCCCTTTTTCGAGGGTGGTGCGATCGGCAGCATAGGAAAGGCGAATGTAGGAATCTGCCCCAAAGGCTACCCCCGGCACAGCAGCCACGTGGTGTTCCTTGAGCAGCTGCCGGCAAAACTCCACCGAACTTAACCCGGTTTGGCCGATGTTGACAAACACATAAAATGCACCTTCTGGCTCCGGGCAAGTCACCCCCGGCAAGGTGCGGATCCCGTCCAGCATCAGATCTCGCCGCTGCCAGAATTCTTGGCGCATTTTTTCCACAGCTGCTGCCGATAGGGGGCTGGTCAGGGCTTCCAGAGCACCGTACTGGGCGAAGGTGCAGACATTGGAGGTGCTGTGGCTTTGCAGGTTGATGGCTGCCTCGATGATGGGCTTGGGCCCGGCCAAGTAGCCCACCCGCCAGCCGGTCATGGCGTAGGCTTTGGCAAAGCCACTGCTGAGAATCAGGCGCGGCATCAAGTCAGGGCAAAGGGATCCCAGGCTGATGTGGCGGGCTTGTCCATAAACCAGCTTTTCGTAGATCTCGTCGCAGATCACGTACAGATGGGGGGCGGAGAGGATCACCTCTGCCAGAGCTGCCAGCTCGTGCTGGTGGTAAACGGCTCCGGTGGGGTTGGCCGGCGAGTTGAGAATCAGCAGCTTGCTGCGGGGGGTGAGGGCCTGGCGCAGTTGGGCGGCGGTGAGCTTGAACCCCTGAGCCTCTTCCGTCTGCACCTGCACAACCTTTGCCCCTGCCAAAATGGCAATTTCGGGGTAGCTGACCCAGTAGGGAACAGGCAGGATCACTTCATCGCCGGGATCCAGCAGCACCATGGCCAGGTTAAACAGGGTTTGCTTGCCGCCGTTGCTGATCAGGATTTGGTCGTGGCTGAACTCCAGGCCGTTTTCCTGCCGCAGCTTATCGGCCACTGCTTGGCGAAGGGCGGGGATCCCAGCGGTGGGGCCGTAACGGGTTTTGCCCTCTTCCAGAGCACGGATGGCCGCGGCCCGAATGTGGTCAGGCGTATCGAAATCCGGCTCGCCCGCGCTCAAGCTACACACATCCAGCCCCTCTGCCTGCATGGCTTTAGCCAGAGCCGAAATGGACAACGTGGGGGAAGGGGATAGATGGGCGACCCGTTGGGACAAGCCGGCAGCAGACACCATCGGTTGGGAAGCTCTTTGGTTTATTTTAAGGTTCTCAAGCAGGGCCAATCTAGATAGCTAGGCTACTGCGGTCAACAGGCGGGTACCATCCACCAACAGCAGTTTGTTGCCCTCTCGCTCTACCAACAGATCCCAAAACTCGCCCGCCACAGCTCCGGGCAAGAACCCTTCCAAGCGCAATTGCAGAGGAGCAAATTGCTTGGTTCCCTGGGGCTTGCGCCGCACGGTCACCTCAACAAAGCCATCGTGGGGCTGGACGATGCCGCGAATGTTAAAGCCTTCCTCTGTGTCCTCAGGGGCAGGCAAAAACGGTTCTTCTTCCCACTCTGGGTCTTGCTCCTCTTCCGGCAGGGCCAGGATGCGGATGATGCTCAAGCCCAAAGCCCCCCCTGAACGCGGCTGCGGCTGCACGTAGTACCAGTAGGTATGGCCGCTCTTGATGCAGTGCTCGAAGGGGCCGAGAAGCTCGGCGCGTCCGGGGGTAGCCGGATATTCTGCTCCGTCAGAGGCAACCAAGGTTGCCTGCGCATAAGTCTTGGGGATCGATTTCAGGGATCCCTTAATCAGGCCCAAAGCGCGGAACTGGTAGGGGTGGGCGGGAGGAGGCAATGGGTTCATGGCGGCCAGATCTTGGAAAGCCAGGGAAGTAGAGTCCATCATCTTAATCCTATGGCGATCCTCAGATTGGAATATCCAGGGCTTTCCTCAGCATCGCCTCCAGCTCATCGCCCTGCCGACTTGCGCACCGCGATCAAGCTGCTGGTGGTGCCCAGAAAAACCCCCATCCCCAACAACATCGACGGCAAGAGCCAAAACTCCAGTTGGCTGCGATCTGCCTGCATCACCTTGAGGAAGGGCAAGGCAATCAACTGCTCCAGCAGCTCCTGCAGCAACTGCTGGGATCCCAAGATCAATCCCCAAGCTCCCACTGCGCTGATCACCCCAAACAGGCACCCTTGCAAAATAAAGGGCAAGTAAATCCAGGCTGCCGTCGCCCCCACCAATTGCATCACCTCGATCTCCCGCCGCCGCGCCATGACGATGAGGCGAATGGTGGTGGTGATGACCGCCACCGCTGTCAGGGCCAACACGCCGGTAATGGTCAGGGATCCCAGCCGTAGCATGTCCTGGAGCTGGGCCAGTTGCTCCACAATGCGGTCGCCGTAGTAGACCTCATCCACCCCTTCCAGTTGGCGAATCTGCTCCGCCACTTCCCCCAAGGCTTCGGTGGAATCCGCCTTAACCCGCAGAGCATCCACCAAGGGGTTCTCCCCCAACTGGGTTTCCATGGCCGCCTCGTCTTGGATCCCCATTTCCAGCAAAAGGTTGCGCCAAGCCTGGTCTTTGGTGATGACCTTCACCTCGGCCACATGAGGCAGTTGGGCGACCTGAGGTTGCAGCTCCACCCCCTGCCGTTCCGGCTCCAGGTAGACGGAGATCTCCAGTTGTCCTCCCAGCGACTGCACCGTGGCATCCACGCCCCAGGACAGCTCAACGCCGATCCCCACCAAGAACAGCAACACCAGCAGGGTGCTCACAGCGGCCCAGTTCAGCCAGCCCCCCCGCCGCAACCCCAAAAAAGTCTCCTGTAGGAGATAGCGGATTTTATTGAGAAATCGGGAGAGAGATTGCATGCTGTTCTCCATCCAACAATCAATGGGCTCAGACCCTTGCCCCCTGGAGCTCAACAGAGCCTGTGGAGAGCAAAATAGGGATCCCGGCAGCCCTCAGCGCAGATCATACAGGCGCCCTCCCTCCATGCGCACCACCCGGTGGCCGGCCCGCTCCACCAGATAGGGGTCATGGCTGGTCATGATGACGGTCACCCCAAAGGAATTGAGCCGCTCCAAAATCTGGAGAACCAAGAGGGAGTTTTCCGGATCTAGGTTTCCTGTTGGCTCGTCCGCCAGCAGCAGCACCGGCATGTTGACAATGGCCCGGGCCAGGCTAAGGCGCTGCTGTTCCCCCCCCGAAAGCTCATGGGGAAAGTGATCTCGCTTTTCGGTCAGCCCCACCATCTTTAGGGTCGGCCCGATGCGACGGCGGATTTCTGCGGGGGATAGCCCTTGGGCGCGCAGCACGAAGGCCACATTTTCTGCCAGGGTGCGGTTGGCCAGAAGGCGATAATCTTGGAAAACCACCCCCAAGCGCCGCCGCAACATGGCCAGCGGACGCGGTGGGATGCGGTAGGGTCGCCGCCGCCCTTCAGAAGAAAATAGACAGACTTGATCGACGATGACCGTGCCCTCGGTGGCCTGTTCCGCCCCGTAGAGCAGTCGCAAAAGAGTGGACTTGCCTGCTCCGGAGACCCCCGTTACGAACACGAACTCGCCGCGGCGCACCTCCAAGTTCACATCCTGAAAAATCAAGTTGCCGTTGGGAAAGACCTTGCTCACGCCCCGCAAGGACACCATGCTGGCCGGGGCTTGCAGGGATCCGGATTGGGTGCTGCCGTAAAAGCCCAGGGTGGCCTCTGGATTGGCCGGGGCAGGGGGATGAGGGGTCGGAGCCGTACCCGCCCAACGGTGTAAGCGAGGAGGATAGCCGATGTGCTGACCGATCACCATAGTAAGCGCCTAGACAGAGGAGGGAGAGAGCGCCGGCAGACTAGGGGCGCAAACGAGAAGAGGGATCCCACAGCACTCGCCAGACAAAGCTGGGCAGAGCTAACATGCGTCGCCAGCGCCAGGGTTCCTGATAGAGACGATACAACCATTCCAGGTGATGGTCACGCCACCAACGGGGCGCTCGCCGTTTTTGGCCGGCCCAAATGTCCAAGCTGCCCCCCACCCCCATCCAGATGGCTTGGGGCAAAAGGGGACGCCACTTTTGGATCCACAGCTCCTGCCGCGGGGATCCCAGCCCCACCCACACCAGTTGCGGTCGAAATTCCTGGAGAGCTTGCAGAAGCTCTTTTTCTTCCTCGCTAGAGAAGTAGCCGTGGTAGCCCCAAATGGTCAAACCAGAAAACTGGGCTTGCCAATGTCGAACCGCCGCCCGGTTGACTTCCGGCCTTCCCCCCACCAGGGCCAAGCGCCACCCCCGTTCTGCCGCCAACGGGATCAGGGTTTCTGCCAGCTCGATCCCCGGCACCCGCTGGACGCGGATCCCCTGCCGCCGCAGGGCCCACACCACCCCAATGCCATCGGGGATCACCAGCTCTGCTGCCTGCAGCACCTGGGCAAAGGCGGGATCCCGCTGCGCCTGCATGATCATTTCCGGGTTGCAGGTAACCACCTGAGCGCCCTGACCCTCCCGGATACGCGCCTCAATCCACGTGGTGTAGCTCTGTAGGCTGGCCTCCGGCAGAGCAAGGTGCAGGTTCACGCCCAGAATCGAATGGATGGCTAACGACACTACCGACCGAACGCTGGCCCCCACTGGAGCCGTTGGACACGCTTTTAAGATAGCCCGGACCTTCTCCCAGAGGGAGAGGGGAGTTCGAGGAGGCATTTCATGGCTATTTGACCACGAAAATCTCTTCCCTCAGGCATCCGCGGCGGCATCCACGGCGTATCTCCATCAGACCAGGCCGAGAGGGAATTGCCCGACCCAGAGCAAGTCCCTGAAGGTTGGTTGCCATCTTTCGAGACAGGAGACTTGAGATGAAGACTGCAAAGACTCCCTTCGCTCTGCCTCAATTGGCCGCCGAATGGGATCCCAGCCCTGCAACCTCCCGCCGCAGCTTGTTGTTGGCTGGTTTGCTGGCGGGCGTAGGTGGAGCAATTGGATTGCGCACCCTGCCCGGTGCCGCCCAGTCCAACACTGCCGACATCGCCATCCTCAACGCGGCCATTGACTTGGAACAGCAGGCAATCTGGGCCTACAAAACCGCTGCCGGCAAGTTGAGCAATACTGAGGTGGGCAAGATCGTGTTGGAAGTGGCCACCAAGAACCTGAAGGATCACGAACAGCACCGGGATCTGCTGGCGGGCGCCGTGCGGCAACTGGGGGGGATCCCCTCTCGGGCCCGGGATAGCTACGACCTTTCCACCTACATCGACAACAAAGAAGGCAATCTCGACTCCGATGCCAACATTGCCAAGCTGGCCCTGGCTCTGGAGTTTGATGCAGCCTTGGCTTACAACGACGCGTTTACCCAGCTTTCCAACAAAGACCTGGTGGCTGCCGCCAGCACCATTGGCCCCAACGAAGTTGCCCATGCCACTGCAATCCGGGCCGTGTTCCACAGCCTTGATCCCAGCATTCTGGTGGTGCCTGCCCCCTTTGTCAGCGCCGAGACTCGGGAGCGCTGGATCCTGAAGGTGTAGAGCTGTTGGTAACCCCTGCCGGCGATGAGGCGATGATCTGCAAAGCCTTCCAACGTCCTCTGTAGGACTTGGGGCTTGGAGATCCAAGTGCTCTGCACTGCTGTCGCAATCGCCTTCTTCTGAACGCCTCAGCCTTTGTTCTCTTCCTAAACCTGTGTGGAGAAAGCCCTATGCCGATGACGCGGCGGTTGCTGTTGCTCAGTGGACTGGGATCCCTGCTCAATGTGGGGGCTATCTTGGCCGTGGATCGGTGGCGACAAGCCAGCTCTGTTGCGGGGCGAGATCCTGTCGAGGCAACGGCGGAAGCAGAGGTGATCATTCGCGGGTTTCAATACCTGCCCCCGGAGATCATCCTCAAGCGGGGGGGCAAGGTGACCTTCACCAACCTGGATTCCACCCCCCACACGGCTACTCCTGTGGAGGGAGCGCAGTTTCAAGGGACGGGACGGCTAAGTCGCAACGAGAGCAAAGCGGTGGTGTTCGAAGTAGCTGGGATCCAGGACTATTTCTGCGAGATCCACCCCAGCATGGTGGGCCGCATTGTCGTCGTCGATTAGGTGAAGGCCATGCAAATGGAACCCCTGGGATCCCCTCTTCCCTTCTGGAACATTTGTCGGCGGGTGTACCTGGTTTGGGCCGTCCTTTTGGGGATTGGGTTTGCTGCCACCCAGTTTCACCAAGAGGCCAACATCAACTGGCTGTGGCTGGTGATTTCCCTGATTGGGTTGGGCTACATGGTGCGGCAGACTAGCTTGCCGGAGTTTCGAACAGCCGGACTGGCCCACCTCTACTTTGTGGGTTTGGTGTGGACGTTGGTGATCGCCCAGGGCATGATCCTCTCGGTGCTGCCCTTTGTCGGGCGTACCCCTTTGGCAGCTTTGAGCCCATACCTGGGGGTGTTTTGGCTGTGGCAAATGGGGCTGGGTCACTGGCTCAACGGCTTGGTGGATCCGCCGCGTCTCCCCTACTGGATGACCGGTGGGATCCAGATCCTGGCCGGAGTTGCCTGCCTGCTGTGGGGGCTGGAATGGCAGTTTGCGGTGGCAGGGGGAATCGGGGCCTTGGCCATGCTTCTTTTGATCCGGTTGCACTGACCCGTTCACTGATCTGACTTTGGGGTCTTATCCAGGCGCACTCGCCAAACTCCACCTCCCACGGCCACTTCATCCCCAGGGCGCAGCTTGCGTCCCCGCCGGGTTTCCACCTCACCATTCACCCGCACTTGCCCCGCTTGGATGAGCTGCTTGGCCTGCCCGCCGGTGGGAACAACCCCCGCCAGCTTGAGGAATTGATCCAGCTTGATTACAGGATCCGTCGCCGGCTGGGGATCCCTTTGAGCAGTCTCCGCCATCACTTCACCCAAATGGTTTTGACATTCACAAATTCCAGGATCCCTTCCCGGCTCAGTTCCCGTCCATACCCTGAGCGTTTGATGCCACCGAAGGGAAGGCGCGGGTCGGACTTGACCATGCCATTGATGAATACGGATCCCGCCTCCAGCTCCTCCAGCAGGCGCTCTTGTTCCTCTGGATCGGTTGTCCAGGCGCTGGCACCCAGGCCAAAGGGCGTGTTGTTGGCCAGCTCAATGGCTGCCGACACATCCGGGACGGTGAACAGCAGCGCCACCGGCCCGAACACCTCCTGGTGGGCCACCGGATGATCCGGGGGGATGTCGCTCAGGATCGTGGGCGGGTAAAAATTCCCTCCCAAGGGGGATCCGCCGATATGGACTTTGGCTCCTGCTTGCACCAAAGCCTGCACCTGTCCATCCACCTCTTGCAGAATGCTGGCAGTAGCCAGAGGCCCCACATCGGTTTGCGGATCCAAGGGATCCCCCACCTTGAGCTGGCGAAATCGCTCCGTCATGGCAGCCGTGAAAGGTTCGGCGATAGCCCTGTGTAGGATAAATCGTTTGGCGGCAATGCAGGATTGGCCGTTGTTGATCAGACGGGCCGTGACCGCTGTGGCGACTGCTGCCTCCAGATCGGCGCTGGGCAGCACGATGAAGGGATCGCTCCCTCCCAGTTCCAACACCGTTTTTTTCAGATATTGACCGGCCAAACGGGCCAGGCTGGAGCCGGCGGCTTCGCTGCCGGTGAGGGCGGCCCCCCGCACCCGTTCATCCGCCACCACCTCTGCCACCTGGGCTGCTGTGATCAGCAGGGTTTGAAAGACCCCTGGCGGAAATCCCCCCTCCCGAAAGATCTGCTCTAGGGTCAAAGCCGATTGGGGCACGTTGGAAGCATGTTTGAGCAGAAGGGTGTTGCCCGCCATCAGGGCTGGGGCGGCACAGCGAAACACCTGCCAAAAGGGAAAGTTCCAGGGCATCACTGCCAAAATCACCCCCAGCGGCTGGTAGCGGATCCCGCTGCGGCTGGCAAAGTGCTCCGCACCGGTGGCATTCGCGTAAGCGTTGCGTAGCAATATGGAGCGCTCGGCCAAGAATCCCTCTGCCTCCTCGGCATAGTAGCGACAAACCCAAGCGGATTTTTCCACTTCCGCAACGGCAGAGGCCAAGGTTTTGCCCATCTCCAGGCTGATTAGGCGGCCAAACTCCGCTTTGCGCTCCTCCAGGATCCCTGCCACCCGCTTCAGCCAGGCGGATCGCTGAGCAAACGGGATCCGACGATAGCTCTGAAACCGCTCGTGGGCTTGGGCGATACAGCTTTGGATCTGCCCAGCGTCGAAAACGGGGTAGCGAGCCAATTCCTCTCCGGTGGCGGGGTTGATGCTGACCAGGTGCCCCTTCGCGTAAGCGTTGCGTAGCAATATCTTTTTCCCTCAACGCCTGTTTCTCCACTCTGGCATTTGCGCTCTGCCTGGAATAGTGCTCCGCACTGCTACTGCGTTCGCGTAAGCGTTGCGTAGCAATATGGAAAGATTTGTGGAGTGGAAGACTTAGCGTTCCAGGCTGCCCATGGAGTCCTTGGCCGTTGGATCCTCGGGAGCAGACCAGAACTCATAGGCTGCTTGCGACAAGCTGGCGATCAGCCCTTCGGCTCTGGGATCGTTGGGGGTTTCTCGCTTCACCCACACCGCCGCCACATAGCGCCGCCCGTTGGGCAAATCCAGGATCCCGGCATCTCCCACCACGGAGCCCAGGGTTCCCGTTTTGTGGGCAATGCGCACCTCTTGGCCCAAGTTGGGCCGGAAGTAGGAGAGCCGTTGGGTGCGCCAGAGAATGTCCAGAAAACGGTCGCGGCTGCGGCGGCTGAGCATGCGCCCCTGTTCCACCTGGCTGAGCAACCAAACCATGTCGCGCGGGCTGCTGGTGTTGGTGCCCTCCAGATCCGGTAGCCACCATGAAATTTGCGTGTGTTGTAGCCCCCACTGCCGAAATTTTTGGTTGAGAGCCTCCTGCCCACCCAGGCGATCGATGATCAGATTGGTGGCGAAGTTGTCGCTGAGGGTGATCATCAGGGTGGCCGCTTCCAAAGCAGAAACCTGGGATCCCAGGGGTCGGGTTTGCAACACACCAGCTCCCCCTCCCTTGAGATCTTCCCGCAGAGTGAGCCTCTCATCCAGCCGCACCTGCCCGGTTTCCACAGCCTGGAAAAAAGCCAAGAGAATGGGGATCTTGATCACGCTGGCGGCAGGAAAAGCCTGATCCGGCCTAACCCCGGCAAAGGCGCCGGTTTCCACCTCCCAAAACAGGGCTCCTGCCGTCAAACCCGGTTGGTCGGCCAAAGCGGCCAAGCGCTCCTGCAAAGCCGGGATCGCTTCTCCCGGCAGAATGTCACTTGGCAATGCCGGCGGGGGAGGATCCCCAAGCTGCGTCGTGGACTGTTCTGTCCGGCCAGCGGTGGTCGATTGCAGCAGTTGCGAGAGGCCCGCCATCGTCAGGCCCAGGATGAGACTTAAGCTCAGTCCCCTGAGCAACACTTGCCCGAGAGATGGAGAACGTCTCAAGCGGCGAGGCCGGGCAGCCCGTTGGCGCAGACGAGCAATGGCTTTCTGGCGAGCAAGACGCAGCGGTTGAGGACGGGAAACCAATAGGGATCCCCTAGGGGCAGGAAGCAGGCGACCAGAACCTGTTTGCGGCTTTGACCCCTCTGGAGGCGGGACGGCGTTCTTGGCAGGTTGTGGAGGGCGGCGGGGATCCCGCGACTTCTCTGGCAAAGGCCTACGGCCCGCTAGCGCGGATGGATCGGTGCCTTTCTTCTCCCTTGCTCTGGTCATAAGAACGATTGCCTTAACACCATACTTCTGACAGACACTGCTGGCAGTTTCACCGACTCCACTCCGGTGAGCTTGGCTTAATTAAACCCACATTAAACCCACAAATTGGCCAACCTGCCCTGACCTAGATTGCAAAACGCCCATCAAACCGTCCTCGCGACACGAAGCCTAGCAACAACCCCGCCAAAGGCAGGATGAGTCCCTGTTGCCAGAGCATCCACTCGGAGTCGTTTTAAAAACTTAGGTTGATCCGTGACCCCCCTTTCCCTCTGGAAGAGGGGCTGGGAATAGTCGCGGAAGCGGCGCGGAGCGCTTTTGCCAAGTCCAGGAAAACCGTCAGCTAGAAATCGCAGGAGCCCCGCACTGTACCCGTAGGGTCACTGCCGGGAGGAATGCGCTTTGATGAAGTACAATGAACTTATGAGCCAAGTCCTGACCATATCCTGCAAGCTCAAGGTGTCCCCGTCGCAAGCCGCCAAATTGGACGCGACGATGGATGCCTTTGTACAGGCATTGAACTGGGTCAACCAAAACACACCAGAAAAAGTAGTCAACGCAGTCAAACTCCAATCCCTTTGCTACTACGAGATTCGAGCCCGGTTTGGCTTGTCCAGTAACTTGGCTCAACAGGTGTGCAGACGGGTAGCGGGTTCCCGCAAAGTGGCTAAGCAGAAAAAGCGTCCCGTCAAGGAGTTTAAGAGCGGCTTTGTTACCTACGACGCCCGTATCTTTTCGTTCCGTCAAAAAGACTGGACGGTGTCGC
>NZ_JANSIB010000056.1:0-6260 GCF_047461895.1 Synechococcus sp. R55.8
CTCTCATAAGGGCTTCTGTTTTATCTTAGGAAGAATCCACCCAGGGATCCCTTAGGTTGTCCTTGGTTGGTATCCCTTTGGCAAGATCCGCTAGCCCAACCCAGGCCATGTTGCCCGTTCGCCCCCGCGAAACTGTTTCCATGTTCACCCGCGACGGGATCCAACTGGACGCGGATGTCTATCGCCCGCAAGGGGAGGGGAGCTACCCGGTTTTGCTGATGCGGCAGCCCTATGGGCGGGCCATTGCCTCGACGGTGGTGTATGCCCATCCCAGGTGGTATGCGGCCCAGGGGTACATTGTGGTCATCCAGGATGTGCGCGGACGGGGAACCTCCAAGGGATCCTTCTACCCTTTCCGCCATGAGGTGGAAGACGGGTTTGACGCCGTCAATTGGGCGGCTGCCTTGCCGGGGAGCAACGGCGTAGTGGGCATGTACGGCTTCTCTTATCAGGGCATGACCCAGCTGTATGCGGCTTCTACCCGTCCCAGCGCCTTGAAGGCCATCTGCCCGGCGATGCTGCCTTACGATCTCTATGCCGATGCCGCTTACCCAGGGGGGGCCTTTGCCTTCTACAACAACCTCAGTTGGGCCTTGCAACTGGAGACCGAAGGGGCGCGTCTCAGGGGGGATGCCAACGCCTACCAAGCGCTTTTGAAAGCTGCCCGCAATCTCCCCCTCTACGACCCTATCCCCCTCAAGCCGGGGGTGTTGCAGCAGTATGCCCCCCAGTCCTATTACTTCGACTGGCTGGAGCACAGCGAGCCGGATGAATACTGGCGCAAGCTCTCTCCCCGTCTAGAGGTGGTGGATCTGCCGATGCTACACATTGCCGGCTGGTTTGACAGCTACCTGAGTGGTAGCCTGCGCCTCTACAAGGAAATGAGCGCCCGCAGCCAGAACCCTCAATACCTGATCATCGGCCCTTGGATCCATCTCCCTTGGGGGCGCAAAGTGGGGGCGTTGGACTTTGGCCCAGAGGCTGTCAGCCCCATCGATCGCCTGCAGGTGCGCTGGTTTGACCAGTTCCTCAAAGGCAAAGATACAGGGATCCTCCAGGAGCCGCCGGTACGCCTGTTCGAGATGGGATCCAACCGCTGGCGCGGCTTTGATGCTTGGCCTACCCCTGAGCCAAAAGCTTTTTACCTACACAGCACCGGCTTGGCTGCCCTTTCAGAAGCAGAGGGATCCCTTCGCCCTGAACCCTCGCCGACGCAACAATCGGATACCTTTGTTCACGATCCCTGGCGACCGGTGCCGGCCTTGGGGGGCCACCTAGTTCAGCCTGCCGGGCCGCAAGAGCGCTCCGCCCTCGACTGCCGCACCGATGTCCTGACCTATACCACTCCGCCGCTGCAAGCCGAGCTGGTTCTGGTCGGGGACATTGCTGTGGAGGTGTACGCGGAGGCCGACAGCCCCAGTTTCGATCTTTGCGCTGTGCTCTCGGTGGTAAGGCCCGATGGGCAGGTGTATAACTTTTCCCAAGGCTATTGTCGCCTACGGGATCCCCAGCCCAGTACCCCCATTCTGATTCCCTGTCAGCCCACCTGTATTCGCATTCCTTGCGGTCATGCTCTGCGCCTCAGCCTTAGCGCGGCTTGTTTTCCGGCCTATCCTGTCAACACAGGCACGGGAATGCGGGAAGAGCGGCTGATTGAGGCCCGCATTCTCACCATCACTCTCCGCAGCGGTGGCGAGACGCCTTCGCGGCTGCACCTGCCCATGGCTTGAAGCCAAGAAGAGACCAAGCTTCGGGATCCCGTTCGCAATCCCCGCTTACAAAGAGACACCAAACGTTAGGATAGAAACAGGCAGGGCAAGGGAACACCATGTTGCAAGACCCAAAGTTGATCCGGCACTATCAGGCTTTGACCGATGCTCTGGTGGATACCTGGCAGCGGGGCTACCGGCGCACCGATGAGCTACGTCTGCTGGTGGATGGCTACCTGCTGGCCTTGCGAACTGGCAAACAATTGGAGCCCTTCGAGATCTATCGCATTGAGGACGAGGTCAACCGCTTCCTCTACGATCCGTCCAACTTCATAGATCCGGAATTGGAGCCAGAGGCGGAGCCGATGCGGGGTTATTGATTTTGTGAATCCCTGTTGGCGATCCCTAGAACAGGTGGGGCAAAGTTTTGATTCCAACCTTTTCTGATCTCCCCTCGCCCCTTGGGAGAAAGACTAGGGGGGAGGGCGCTGACTGAGTTCTGGTTTTGTCGAGCATCTTGCGCCTGGTAGGCTGAGAGGGATCGATTCGTTCCTGATTCCAGTCGTATCGGTTCTATGGCGGTTTGGGATAGGGTGATGGCCTCCCGGCGTCTGCCTCTGCTGGGATCCGGCCTGGGCCTGGGAATAGCCCTGACTCTCTGGTACGGGCTGTCCAGCTACCACGTGCTGCAGATTGGCCTCTGGCTGCTGAGCATCCTGCTGGTGGGGTTGTATTGGGCGCAGTTTTCCCCGGCTCAACCCCCTTGGGATCCGACGCGGCTGCGCTGGCGACAGGAGCTGTTGCACCTGGGGCTGTTGGTGTTGGTCTTTGCCCCGATCTACCTCTACGACCTGCCCAACATCCCTTTTCAGATCAATACTGACGAGATTGTGATCACCTCCATGGCCCGTCGCGCCTCAGGGGTGCGCTATCCCGATATCTTTGGGCTGATGCCGGAGTATTTCTATTTCCCCCGCTTCATGTTCAGCCTCTTCGGCGGCCTGACGCGGCTGATGGGGGGAGTCACGCTGCTCAATGTGCGCACGGTACATGCCGCCTTCGGGGTGATCACCATTCTGGTGGCCTACGGGTTTTTTCGGGCATTTTGGGGATCCCGGCTGGCTTTGGCGGGGGCGGCCCTCTTGGGATCCAACCACGCCTTGCTGGGCATCAGCCGCATGGCCATGCGGGAAAACCTGATTGTGCTGGTGGAGTGTGCGGCCCTGGCCTTGCTCCTCAAGGGCGTGCGGGAAAAAAATCCCCTGTTGCTCTATCTGGGGGGAGGAGCGGCGGCTTTCTCCCTCTACGGCTATTTGCCGGGGCGGGTGGTGATCCTGTTGGGGTTGCTGTTTGGAGTTCTGTACCTGCTCCTGGGCCGGGAGGATCTCCGAGGAGAAAACAAGCAAGCTAATCCCCTCTGGGTCCTGGCTAAGCTGACGGTGCCCGCGGCGCTGGGCTTTTTTCTGGTGGCTGGGCCCATTCTGGTGGCCACGGTCACAGCACCTGCGGTGAGCGCCGAGTACTCTCGCCAACAATTTCTCTTTTTCCCGGAAGGGCGGGCGTTACAACAGATGTGGGTGAATGCGGCTACGCCAGAGGAGGCGGTCTGGCGCAACATCTTCAACGGCCTGAGTATGTTCAACGACCCCGGCCAGCACGACCGCGGCTACATCTATCCCAACTACGGCCATGCTTTTGTGGATCCCTTGACGGGGGCTTTGATCTGGCTGGGGCTGGGATCCGGCCTCTACCGCCTTTTCAAGAAGCGCAGCCAGCCCCACGACTGGCTCTGTATCGGCAGCTTCCTATTTCTCTACCTGCTGTTTAGCTTGGCCATCACCAAAGCCCCCAACTACACCCGCCTGCTGGTGATCCTGCCCTTTGTAGCCTATCTAACCTTGGAAGGGATCCAAGTGCTGGCAGGTCTCCTGGAACGCTGGGGATCCCGGGCCGGGAGTTGGCTGCCGGCGGCGGCGATGGCGGGGGCAATCCTGCTGATTGGGGGGTGGAACCTGGCCATTTTTGGAGACTTTGTCCACAAAGGCTGGACGCAGGGCAACGATGTGGGGGCCACCGGGCGCTATGTGGCAGCTCGCCAAATGGATCCCGACTACCGCTTCTATCTGGCGGCTAGCACTGCCTACCCCTATTTCAGCTGGGGGGAACCCCACTATTGGCAAAGCTGGATCCAATTTTTTGCCGGACGGGAACAAAAGGTAGCGGTGTTTTCCCCTGAGGTGTTGCCCATCCAGGCGCTGGAGCCACCGTTTACCCTGTTCATGAACGAGTGGGTATGGGATCAGCAAGGGGCAGAACTGCAACGGCGTTTTCCCAGCGGACGGTTGCACCGGATCCCTGCCGAGCGGGGGCTATGGGCCTTTGAGGTGGCGGATCCCTAGAGCTCCCCCCTGGTTTGGCCAACCCACCGTCCGCGGGACGGAGTCCTTTCGCGTCAGCGGGACGGAGTCCTTTCTTTTTACCAGGCTAAAAGTAGCTGAAAGCACACTATGCAGATCCAGAGCCGCCAACAGTAGAAGAAGTAGAAGAAGATGATAGCGTTCCAGGGATCCCAGACGTGCGTTTTGATGCCTACGACCCGGGCGAGGGGTTTTACGACGAGCTGTTTTTGGGGCGTAACCAGCCCCGTCCTGAGGCGATCCCGCTGATTGAGCGCATTCATTCTCTGGAAGAAGGGGAACTGCAGCAGCGGCAAGCGGCAGCACAGGCGGCCCTCTTTCAGATGGGGGTGACCTTCAACGTCTATGGCGATAGCCAGGGCACAGAGCGAATTTTCCCCTTTGACATTATTCCCCGTATCGTCTCAGCTTCCGAGTGGCAGCGGCTGGAGAAGGGCCTTAAGCAGCGCATCCACGCCCTCAACCTGTTCATCGACGATGTTTATCACGACCAGAAAATCCTCAAGGATAGGGTGATCCCTGCCGAGCTGATCGAAACGGCCAAGGGATTTCTGCGGCCCTGTGTGGGGCTCAACCCACCGGGGAGAATTTGGTGCCACGTCACCGGCACCGACTTGGTGCGGGATCGGGACGGAACTTGGTACGTGTTGGAAGATAACCTGCGCTGTCCGTCGGGAATCTCTTATGTGCTGGAAAATCGGCGGGTGATGAAAAGCACCTTTCCCTCCCTGTTCAACACCATGGGGATCCGCCCGGTGGACGACTACCCTAGCCATTTGTTGGATACTCTGCTTAACCTGGTGCCGCACCTAGCCAACCCAACGGTGGTGGTGCTCACCCCCGGCATCTACAACTCCGCCTACTTCGAGCATTCTTTCCTCGCCCAGCAGATGGGGGTGGAGCTGGTGGAAGGGCGGGATCTGGTGGTGGCCGATGGCTATTTGCAAATGCGCACCACCAAAGGGCTGCAGCGGGTGGATGTGATCTACCGCCGCATCGACGATGACTTCATCGATCCCCTTGCTTTTCGCCCTGATTCCCTCTTGGGGGTACCCGGCCTGTTTGAGGTCTACCGGTCGGGGCGGCTGGCGATCGCCAACGCTTTGGGAACGGGGGTGGCGGACGACAAGGTGATCTACGCCTATGTGCCCCAGATGATCCGCTACTATCTGGGAGAGGAAGCCATTTTGCCCAACGTGCCCACCTACCTCTGCTGGGATCCTAAGGATCAGGCGTATGTACTGGAAAACCTGGACAAGCTGGTGGTGAAGGCAGCCAACGAGTCAGGCGGCTATGGCATGCTGATGGGATCCCAGGCTACACCGGCAGAGCGGGCTGCTTTTGCCGAGAAAATCCGCGCCCAGCCGCGCAACTACATCGCCCAACCCACCCTGTGCCTTTCTCGCGTGCCCACCTTGGTGGATCGGGGAGAAGGCCCCCGTCTAGAACCCTGTCATGTGGACTTGCGGCCCTATATCCTCTACGGCAAAGAGATCTACGTTCACCCAGGGGGGCTGACCCGCGTCGCCCTCAAGAAGGGATCTCTGGTGGTGAACTCCTCCCAGGGGGGCGGCAGCAAAGATACCTGGGTGCTCTGCGCGGATCCCGGCTGTTGAGAGACGGCTTGCAAAATAGGTTCAGAGCCGCTCGCCCGAACCTCTGCTCCACCGGCCAAAGCGGCTGGCATGCTGAAGCGCCAAATCCACGTAGTGCTGGGCGTGAAGGCGCAGTTGCTTGACCTCTTCCTCGGTGAGGGTGCGGATAACCTTAGCCGGGATCCCCGCCGCCAAAGAGCGAGGTGGCACAGACCGGGTGACCACCGCTCCAGCTCCCACCATGCTGCCCGCCCCGATGGTGACCCCGCTCAAGAGAACGGCCCCAATCCCGATCAGACATCCCCCCTCGATGTGGGCACTGTGGATGACCGCTCGATGGCCTATGGTCACTTCCTCGCCAATCAGGGTCGGCTGTCCGGGATCCCCGTGCAGAATGGCTCCATCTTGGATATTGCTGCGGCGGCCAATGACAATGGGCGAGAGATCCCCCCGCAAGATGGCCCCGTACCAGATGCTCACCGCTTCCGCAAGTTGGACATCGCCGATCAGTGTGGCATTGGCGGCAATAAAGGCTGCCT